>SBHH01000195.1 GCA_006226265.1 Alphaproteobacteria bacterium
CCATGGCTACCGCCTCGTGGTCGGGATCAGCAATGCGGAAGTGGAAGAGCTGGGCGAGGTTTTATCGGGTAGTCTCGCCTGGGCCTTTCTCGGCGGGACATTGCTGGCGATTGCAGGCGCCGCCGTTTTTGCCGTGCGGGCCCGCCGGCGCCTTTCAATCATCAGCCATACAATGGAACAGGCATCGCGTGGAAATCTCTCTGTCCGCATCCCGCTGGTCGGCAATAACGACGACATCGACCGCATCGCAACAAATGTGAACGACGCGCTCGGCAATCTCGCTATTGCGGTCGAGGGCATGCGTCAGGTCAGCGCCGATATCGCCCATGATCTCAAGATGCCGCTAAACCGCCTCAAAATCATTATCGAGGGCGCGTCACTCAAAAGCGGGCGTGGAGAAGACGTAAGCGCGGACCTCGAAGCTGCTGCCCAGGAAAGTGACCGCATCAACGAAACCTTTTCCGCGCTTCTCCGGATTACCCAGATTGAGAGCGGTGCTCGCCGCGCCCGTTTTCATCAGATCGATGTGGCCGAGGTGCTCGAAAATACGGGCTCCGTTTATTCTGATGTTGCAGAGGATGCCGGCATGGTGCTCGCATTGGCAACAGAAAAGGGACGCGAGCGGCTTCTACCGGGAGACAAGGAGTTGCTGACGCAGATGTTTGCCAATCTCATCGAGAATGTGATCCGCCATTGTCCGTCGGGAACGGAAATCCTGCTCGACTGCCACGTGACGGGCGAAAGCCTCGATATCTCGATTGCCGATACAGGTCCCGGAATCCCGGAGATCGAACGGAAAAAGGTTTTTCGGCGCCTCTACCGGCTGGAAAAAAGCCGAACGACGCCTGGCTCCGGCCTTGGCCTCAGCATGGTCAAGGCCATCGCTGATCTGCACGGTGCGGAAATTCTGCTTCTGGATAACGAACCGGGCCTCAAGGTCTCGATCCGCTTTCCGCTGCAAAGTCATCAGTTTTAACAAAGAATTAAGTCGCAGTAGCTCCAATTGGCTCTTACAGGACAGATTATGGAAACGGCATTCCCCTGGAACTTAACATTATTTCATCTGATCAACGGCCCGGCAAACCCGTCGCCCGCCCTTCTGGAAGTAGCCAAGGCTCTTGCCGTCCTGCCCCCCTGGGGTGCGATTGTCCTGCTCATCTTCTGCTGGCTCTACGGCAACAGAGAAAAACAACGAGCGGTTATGATTGCCGGTCTGGCACTTCTTCTCGGCCTTGGGCTCAACTTCCTGATCGGCGCAATTTATTACTCCCCAAGACCGTTTGCCGTTGGTATCGGCAACAACCTGTACCCGCATGATCTGGAGAGTTCTTTCCCGAGTGATCATGCAACCTTTCTCTGGAGCCTCGGGATTTCTCTTCTCCTGGCCGGCCCCCTCCGGGGCTTTGGATGGCTTTTTGTGGTGCTCGGACTTGCAACGGCCTGGGCCCGCGTCTTTCTAGGCGTGCACTTTCCGCTCGACATGGCGGGCGCGCTTGTAACGGCATTCATTGCCGCGTTCCTCAGCCATTCCTTTGCCGCGAGATTCGGCGGCGCCCCCTTTCGCCTATCTGACGCGGTGAACGGGTGGCTTCGGCATTATCTGCCAGGCGGCGGGCAATAAAAAACCTCCGGCCCTAAAGCCGGAGGCCGCTTGGTGCTCTTCCATGAGATGTTTATTCTTTCGGTTCCCAGTAACTCATGGAATCGAGCTTCATCTTGCGTTTTTCGTCGCCGGAAAGCTTGAAGTTATAGCCAAAGGCTGCTGCTTCCCAGGAACCATACATCGGGTTTGCGATGGTGATCCATTTCGATGCCCAATAGTCCTTGTATGTATCGATGAGGGCCGCCCGATCAGCAATCGTCGCATCCCTTGCGGTCACGAAATCGCTTAGGTTATCGCCGACCTGCAAGACAATGCGATAGTCCTTCGCGACATGGACACGCCGCGCGCTCTTGTCAGAGCCCCAGTCGTTTTCACCGCGCATGAGAACCGTATCGATCTTGTCATTCACATAATAGCCAAGATTTTTAAGGTTCTTGCGGGTGCCTTCTTCTTCCGGGGCTTTCCGGTTGGAAACGTAGAAAACTTCAACTCCCCTGGAATGGGCGTAATCGATGAACTCCTTCGATCCCGGAATTGCCTTCGAAGTGGCGGAATTAACGAACGGCCCCCAGGTTTTGGAACTGTAGCCCTTGTTTGCCTTGATCAACCAGGCCTCATAGGCGGAGTTGTCAAGAACTGTCTCGTCAATATCGAGGATAACTGCCGGCGGCATGTCGCCGAAGCCGTCTTTCTGTTCGGTTGCGGCTGTCCAGCCTTTGTCAGCAAGACCCTTGTCGAGCATGATCTCGGCCAGCTTATAAGCGGCCAGAGCATTGGCCTTGAATTCGACGGCTGTCTGCGTCCAGAGCGTCGCATTGGTGAGATCGTTCTCCTCTGCCTGAGCACTATGGCCGAGGGCAAGACCGCCCACAACCAGTGCGACGGCGAAGGCCGAAGTGCGAAATACAGTTTTCATGATATGCTCCCGTCTTGAGAAACTGATGGCCGCCTGCGGCAATGAGACTTGGGATATGTCCGCAAGTATTCGGCCGGAATGGATATTTCGTCAGAAACGAGCGGAATACACAATATCTATTTTGCACAATTATGACGCGCGCATAAAAAGAGGCGCCGGCCTCCCGGCGCCTCCGTATTTTAATTTGCGTGACGTGGTGCAGAGCCTATTTCTTCGCAATCAGGTAATAGATTGCACCGCCAAGCGCCGCGCCAATGACCCAGGCATAGCCGGACAGGAACTGCAGATCCGGCACCCAGACGGTGCAGACCGAGAAGATCGCCGTGATCGCGAAAGCGAACAAGGCCCGCTTGTTCCAGCCGTTGTCATAGTAATACTGGCCGCTCGGATCAGCCGTGAAGAGCTGCTGGATATCCAGCTTGCCATGCTTGACCATGTAATAATCGACGATCATGATCCCGTAAACCGGAGCCAGAATGGCGCCGAGCGTGTTCACGAAGCTGAAGATGCCGATCTGGCTGATGGTCGAAACCCAGAGCCCGCCGATGATCAAGGCAAAGCCGGAGGTGATCAGACCGCCGATACGGAAGTTGATCTTCTGCGGCATCAGGTTGGCAAGGTCATAGGCCGGCGGAACGAAGTTCGCCACAAGATTGATGCCGACCGTTGCGGCGAAAAACATGATTGCGGCCACGATGGTGAGTGGTAGCGAATCCACCCGGCTGATGATATCCGTCGGGCTGGTCAGCGTCTCGCCCCAGATGGCAACCGTTCCCGCCGTCACGACCAGCGCGATCAGCGAGAAGAAGGCGATGTTGAGCGGCAGGCCGATAAGATTGCCCTTTTTCATGTCGCCTTGCGTCTTCACGAAGCGGGAGAAGTCACCGTAATTGATCACGACCGCCGCAAAATAGGCGATCATCGTTCCGACAACCGCAAGGAAAGCCGCAAAGCCACCGCCTTCATGATTGCCCATGCCCTGAAAGATATTGCCAAGTTCCGAGAAGAGGCCGGAGCCCGCCTTCACCCAGATCACGACAGCAAGGATAATCATCACGATATAAACGAACGGCCCTGCGAGATTGAGGAATTTGGAAATCCAGTCAACACCATTCCAGAAGAGCCAGATCTGGAACGCCCAGACCAGTAGGAAGGAAATCCAGTCGATGCCGGACATGCCAAGGAACATGGCCCCCTCACTCTTTCCGAAGATCGACCCTAACAGGAGCGATACCGCGGTGGAGGCAAAGTAGGTCTGCGCGCCGTACCAGAAAATGGCGACAATGGCCCGGACAATGGCCGGAAAATTCGCGCCGCGCACACCCATACTGGCACGCGCCATCACAGGGAAAGGAATGCCATATTCCACGCTCGGCTTGCCCATCAGATTGACCAGCCACATGATAAAGGCACCGGCGATCAGGAGGGCCGCGAAAACGACCCAGCCGTTGAGGCCGTAGGAAATGAACAGGGACGCCGCCAGCGTATAGCCGAACAGGCTCTGCACGTCATTGGCCCAGACATTGAAAATTTCGAACCACCCCCAGGTCCGCTTTTCACGCGGGATCGGAGCAAGGTCTTCATTATAAAGGCTGGGATCTCTATTCTGGATATTTAGTTCGTCACTCATGGCTACCCCCCCTAAACTTAAGCCATTGAAAGTCCTGCACTTGATGGTTGCAGGCTTTCACCCCTTGCGGTACTATCGCAGGAACGAGCGTGCAATATTACGTGCAAAAGTCAAGAAATTTTTGAACCATGAGGGGTCGAGAAATGAAGATTGGCTATGCTCGGGTTTCTGCGAAATGGTATCAGAGCGAACTGCAGGTCATCGAACTTGAGAATCAGGGCTGTGATAAGATCTGGCGCGAAAATCTGAGTACAGATGAAAATTCGGAAGGTCGCCTTATGGCATTTCTGGATCAGATATCGCCGGGCGATACTGTCGTTGCGACCCGCGTCGCCTCCGTCGCCCATTCCCCGGCAGAGCTTCTTTTCCTGCTGGAGGAAATTCAGGACCGGGGCGGTTATTTCCGCTCGCTCACCGAACCCTGGGCGGATACGCGGGGGCCGTCGGGCCATCTTGTCATCAATACGTTAAGGGGCGTCATCGATTTCGAACTGACGCTTGCTGGCTTCAAGAACCGTGATGAAGCGGATCGTCCCCATTCCTTCGGCGTTAGCCCGGGGCGTCCGCGCGCGCTTACCGAGCGTCAGAAATATGAAGCCATGGTGCAGCTTAAAATCGGCAAGTCCGCCGCGGAGATCGGCCGGATGCTGGGCGTGAGCCGGAGCACCATTTCCCGCCTCAAAACCCTGCTACGCTAGCGCGAATGGCATTCCCTTAAAAAAGCAAAAGTCACATGGACGCCATAATGTTTATCCATTTGACCATTGCCATCTCATGTCCCGGCAGCTATGTCGATAAGGGACCAGGATTAAGAGATAAGAAGCCGAATTCTGGCCGGGAATGGAGTTATGAAAGCATATTGGTTTGAAAAGGCGGGTGAAGCCGCCGATGTCCTGCAATCCGGCGAGATGCCGCAAGCGGAGCCTGGCCCTGACGAAGTGACGGTCCGCATGATCTGCTCGGCAGTGAACCCGACGGATGTCAAACGTCGCGAAACAGGCCGCGAGCTTGGGCGGTTCGATCGCATCATCCCGAATAACGATGGCAGCGGCATTATCGAAGCTGTGGGCGTCAATGTAGACCCCGCACGTATCGGCGGCCGCGTCTGGATTTTCGGTGCCCAGGCGATGCGCCCTCATGGTACGGCGGCGGAATATTGCACGCTTCCCGCCCGCCTCGCGCGTCCTCTTTCCGATAACCAGTCCTTTGCCGACGGTGCCTGCCTCGGCGTGCCCGCTGTGACCGCAAGCCACGGGATTTTTGCGGACGGCCCAATGGAGGGGAAAACCATACTGATCACCGGCGGCAGCGGCCGGGTCGGGCGCTATGCGGTTCAGATGGCGCATCTTGCGGGCGCAACCGTTATCGCGACCGCAGGCACGGCAGAGAAGGTTGCAGAAATAAAAGACCTCGGCGCCGATCACGCCCTCAACTATAAGAGCGATAACATTGTCCATGCTGTGAAGGAGGTTACCTCCGGCAAGGGCGTGGACCGCATTCTGGATGTCGCCTTTGGTGCCAATATCATGGATGCGCCAGAGCTTGTCCGCGATAACGGAGTTATTGCCTCCTACAGTTCCGACGGGATGCCGAGGCCGGAAATTCCCTTCACCGCGCTGATGTACAAAAACGTACTGATACGCCCCTTTGCCATCTTTGGCCTGCAGCAAAAAGCACAAGCCGCCGCCTTCGCTCATGTCGAAGGGCTGCTCAACGAGAGCAGGCTCCGTCACAAGGTGGGGCATGAATTCGCCTTCGACGAGATGATTGCAGCAAATGAAGCGATTGCGAAAGGCGATGCGGGCGGGGTCTGCCTCGTCAGGATCGCGGACGAGTAGTCTTATGATGGCGCGCGTGTCAGGTGTCGGCAAAAGCATTCTGTTGATGCTCTGCCTCACATCCTTGCTTGCCGCCTGCAATTTGAAAAAAGCTGACGAAACGGTGAGTTCGGTTACCTACAACTGCCCATCCGGCAATAAAATGCAGGCAACCTATATCACGCGCCCGCCCACAACAGGAAAGGACGGACGCCCCGTGCCGGAAGGTTCGGTGCGTCTTTCCCTCAACGACGGTCCGGAAACAACCCTTTCACAGACTATCGCCGCCAGCGGCATTCGGTTCGCGGACAAGGATGAGCATCTCGTCTTCTGGAGCAAGGGACGCGATGCCTTTATCCTCCGGCAGGGCGCGATCGATCCGAACTTTAAGGAGTGCATGGCCGTCGATCCCGCCTAAAGCCCATGCGTTCCAGAATAGCCGTTTCGGGCGGGAGAGTGCCAGCCCTCCAGCGCACCGGGCGCGGGCTTGTATATTTCCACCCGCAGCGGATAACAGGCGGCATCCTCGCTTGAATGGGTGGCGCTGCAATCGCCGCCGGGGCAGGTCGAAAGCCCGCCCAGAAGGTCAATCTCGGCAAAGAACTCAATATAATCGCCCTCGCGGACCGGGCTTGCCTTCATGAAATACTGATGGGTATCGAGCGTGAAGCCGGTGCACATGAAGACATTCAGAACATCATGTACGAAAGGCTCTGCCTCCGCCGGGCTCATGCCCGTCGCCTCGCTCAAGGCGCGGATCAGGTTGGAATGGCAGCAGTGATGATAATCGCCGCCGCTCAACAGCCGGTTGGTATAGGGATCGCAACGGGTGCCGATGACATCATGTACGCCGCCACCAAATTCATCCCAGCCGTACCAGTCGAGCGTATCCGCCGCCACCGTCGCCATGGGGCGAAGATAGGGCAGGCTACTCCAGAGGCGGTCGCCGGTGCTGACATGGGTGCCGTGAAGGGCGCGGGTCTTGCCGCTGAAAAACCGCTCGTTGATGTCTTCCGCATTCCAGAGATTGAGATCGCCAACCTGCGGTCCCTCTGAATAGGCGATGCGGAAGAAATGCCCGGCAGGCACGCTGAAGCAACGGGCATCGCGCGGCGGCACGATCACAGTCTCGACCCGTTCCAGATTTTCCCGCGCTTTTCCATAAAGCGCCATATCGGCAGGCGGCAACCCGCTCACAGGATAACAGATAACCGGCGGAACCTTCTTGCGGTCAGCGGCATCGGCAGGGGCAGGAAATTGCGGGGTCTGTTTCATGGCATTCATCCGGTCAGAAAATCGGTTCCCCGCGACTTTAGGAAGGGGAACCCTCTGTCCGCAAGCATATTTTCCCCTGTCAGCTAAGCAGATCCTCCTCAAACGGGAATTGGGACAAGAGCTTGATCCCGGTTTCCGTGACCAGCACCTGTTGCTCCAGCTTGACACCTTCGATGCCGCCCTCGGCGCCGATATAGCTTTCAACGCAGAGCGTCATGCCGGACGCGATCTCGCCGTCATAGCCCGCCTCCGGGAAATCGCCATGATGATAGAGATAGGGATATTCCCCCGTCATCCCGACCCCGTGCGAAGATAGGTAATAGCGGTTCGCGTAATAGACATCGGGAATGTTCCAAGCCCGGTCCGCATAGTCGCGGAAACTCATGCCTGCCTGCAGGATGCCGATATTATGATGCACCTGTTCATGCGCGAGACGATAGAGGGTTTGCTGCGCCGCCGTCGGTTTGCCGGGGCCAGAATGGAAGGTGCGGGAAAAATCGGAATAATAGCCATAGCAGCCGACCACATCCGTATCGAAAGCGATCAGCTCATTTTCTCCGATGATAT
This sequence comes from Alphaproteobacteria bacterium, assembly GCA_006226265.1. Taxonomy (GTDB): domain Bacteria; phylum Pseudomonadota; class Alphaproteobacteria; order Sneathiellales; family Sneathiellaceae; genus Sneathiella. The sequence continues at coordinate 7,809 of SBHH01000195.1, forward strand.
TGGGGGAGGTTTCCTGAAACCAGGGGTTGGTGCGCTGCCCAGCGCTTAAAAGACGCGTCTCGCAATAATCGCCGTTCTGCTCGATCACCGATTGATGGACGATCGACCAGAGCGCATTTTCTGAAATGCCGGGACGGATGGCCTCCCGCATTTTCATAACCGCCCGCTCCGTCGCCCGGAGGGAGGCAATGACGCATTTGACTTCCTCTTCCGACTTGATTGCCCGGGCGCGCTCAACCGGCTCTTGCGCATCGACAATCTCGAACCCCTCGCCTTGAAGGGCGATGGCCGAACCCGCATTCATCCGCTCCATCCCGACGCGAACACCGACGCCAACAAGCTCCCTAATCAGATCCCCCATTTCACGCGCCCAGCGCTTTTCCCGCGCGGCGATATCCGGGCCCGCCGCGACGAAACTCGCCGTCAGGGCCGGACGAAGCTCATCCACGGTTTCGAAATCCTCTCCCAAATGAAGACAGCCGGTAAATTCGAACAGGATGGATTTATTCGCCGTCAGCAGAAGATAGCGCGAGGGCGCATTCCGCATGGAAAAGACCTGCATGTTCCGCGTGCCAGTCGCATAGCGGATATTGATCGGATCGGAGAGAATGACGGCGGCGATATCCCGCTTCGCCATCTCCTTTCGGAGCTGCCCTTGCCGATACTTGCGGACAGCCGCAAGATCGATCCCCTCCTTCGTTGCATCCGCATCAAGCCGCGCCCGTCCGGAACGCCCCGCATGCCAGTCAATTTCACCCATGCCCCCTCCTCCCATCTGAAATGAGACAAGACTAACCTGCCCCTTTTTTCGGCACTAATCGGATAGCGCATAAATTTTATGCAAAAGCGCCAATGGACATGCCCGGAATCGCTGGATTCATGCGGATCAGACGATGGCACCGTTCTTGCTATTCCGAAAAGAACGGGGGATGCCTTGGAATTCAGATTTTTCGAACTTTACCGGAATGCCGAATATCTCCGCCTGCTGGCGGAAGGGGCGGGTTTGAGCGCGGCGCTTGCCATCGGCGGCGGGGCCGTCGGCCTTATCCTTGCGACCTTTCTTGCCGCCTGCCGCAACGCGCGCATCCCCGTGCTTGCGCAACTCTCGACGGCCTTTACCGAATTTATCCGCAATACGCCCCTCATTGTTCAGCTATTTATCGTCGCTTTCGGCTTGCCGCTCTTCTTCCATTACAGCTGGCCGTTCTGGGCACATGCGCTTCTTGCGCTCACCATCAATTTCTCCGCCTATTTCGCCGAGATTTTACGCGCAGGCTTTGCCGCAATCCCGGGCGGACAGGTTGAGGCCGCGCTTTCCCTCGGCCTTCGGAAATGGGTGATTTTCAGGAAAATCATCCTGCCGCAGGCCATTGCGATGATGTATCCCTCGCTCAACAGCCAGTTCATCTTCCTCTTTCTGACGACCGGCATCATTGCCGAGATCGGCGTGCCGGACCTCACCTACGCGGGCCTTTTCATCGACAGCCGGACCTTCCGCTCCTTCGAGGTCTTTTTCACCCTGACGGCGATCTATATTTTGATGGCCCTCCTGTTCAAATTTCTCCTTTCCCTCCTGCACCGAAACCTGTTCCGCTGGAGGAACGCGGGATGAAGGAAGCCTTTATCAGCCTGCTCGGTAAGCCCTATGGCATTGTCCTCTATCAGCTGCTCGACGCCACGCAATTCACCATTTACCTCTCGCTGATCGCCTTTATCGGCGGTGGATTGCTCGGCCTTTTGATCACCCTTGTCCGCATTGCACCCTCGAAACAGGCAAAGGCCGCCGCAGTGAGCTATATCTGGCTGTTCCAGTCGGTGCCGCTTCTCATGATGCTGTTCCTGCTTGGCCTTGGCCTGCCGCATCTTTTCGATATCGAGGTCAATCCCTGGACGGCGGCCTCCTTCGCGCTCATCCTTTATGCGAGCGCCTATCTCTCCGATGTCTGGCGCGGCGCGGTTGAGTCGGTCCCCTTGGGTCAGTGGGAAGGCGGGCGGGCGCTTGGCTTCAGCTTTTTGCAGATTGTCCGCCTGATCATTTTCCCGCAGGCCTTCCGCCTCTCGCTCGCGCCCACCGTCGGCTTCCTGGTGCAGATCATCAAGGGCACCTCCCTCGCCTATATCATCGGTTTTCACGATCTGATGAATGTCGGCAAGCGATGGGCCAACGCACCTGTCAACGGGACCGAGCCTTTCATCATTTTTCCGATCATGGTGCTCATTTATTTCTGTCTCTGCTTCCCGCTGTCCGTCTGGTCGCGGCGGCTGGAAAAGCGCCTTGGCGGCATTTCGAAGCGCAAGCTTCCCCCGGCAACCTAATCACGATTTATCCCGGCATTGTCACACAGGAAAGGACTTTAAAATGCTGAAAAAACTGAAACTGGGCCTGATAACGGCGGCCGTCGCCCTTCTGGCGGTGGCGGGCCCGGCCCATGCCGATCTTTCGGATATCCTGAAAGCGGGCAAGATCAAGATCGCCATCCCGGAAAACTTCCCGCCCTTTGGCTCCCTCGGGGCAGAGGGTGAATATGTCGGCTATGACGTCGATGTCGCGAAGCTGGTCGCAAAAGACCTCGGCGTCGAGCTTGAAATGGTGCCCGTCACTTCCAAACAGCGCATCCCCTTCCTTGAAACCAATCGCGTCGATCTCGTCATTTCCTCCATGGGCGCCAATCCGGAACGGGCGAAATCCATCTGGTTTTCAAGCGCCTATGCCCCCTTCTATTCCGGCGCCTTTGCCAAGGACGACATGAAAATCAGCAGCCTTGAGGATCTTGCCGGCAAGAAAGTCGGCGTGACCGGCGGCACGCTCGAAGATCTCGAACTGACCGATCATGGCCCGGCGACGATGGAAGTAACCCGCTTCGGCGATAACGCCGCGACGCTTTCGGCCTATATCTCGGGTCAGGTCGATGTGCTGGTCACCGGCAACACGGTCGCCGCGAAGCTGTCTGCAGATCATCCGGAAATGAAGCTGAAAACCAAGCTCATCATCAAGGAATCGCCTGCCTTCATCGGCATCAAGAAAGGCCAGATCGACCTTCTGCAGTGGGTGAATGTCTTCATCCTGCATAAGAAACTCGGCGGTCAGCTCAACACCCTCTCGGAAAAATGGCTCGGCCAGAAGCTGCCGCCGCTGCCCTCTCTTTAAGGGTCAAAATTTTTAAAAGCGGAGGGCCATTTGGCTCTCCGTTTGTTATGTCTTTCCTCCGATCCCACAGGTCATCGCCGATTAACTTGAATTCAGCCCAAAAATCGGAAATGATGCGCAGTCAAAAAATGTGGGCACCATGCCCCCGAATAAAAACTACTGCCCACTGGAGGAATTCACATGCGAACCCACTGGATCAAATCGCTGGCGCTTGCCGCGACCGCAGCCTCGCTGCTGATCGGCACCCCGGCATCCGCGGAAACCCGCGTCACTTATAAATCGGCGAAAAGCAGCTCGTCCTATTATCAGATGGGCGTGCAGATTGCCGAGGCCGTAAAGCGCGGCACCGATGGCAAGATCATCGTCACCGTCGAGGAAAGCCAGGGCTCTGTCCAGAATGTGGTCGAGGCGGCGCACCGCTCCGGCAACTATGTCTTCACGACACCCCCGGCGCTCGTCAATCTCGCCATCGCGGGCAAGGCGATGTTCAAGGACAAGGCCGATCCGAAATTCGCCGATATCCGCGCGCTGTTCCCGATCCCGTCGCTGACCATGCATTTCGTCGTCCGCGCCGATAGCGGCATCGACAGCTTCGCCGATCTTGCGGGCAAGACGATCCTGCTCGGCAAGGGCTCCTTCGGTGCGAAGGAAGGCGCGAAATATCTCGATATGTTCGGCCTGAAAGACAAGGTGAAGCTTGCGAATGTTGAGCTTTCGAACGCGGTTCCCGCCCTCAAGAACAAGCAGATTGACGGCTTCGTCACCGCAGGTTCCTACCCCGCGCCGAACGTGATCGAGGCCGCCGCCGGAACCGGTATCAAGCTTCTTTCCTTAAGCCCTGAGCAGGTTGCCGAAACCAAGCGGGACGAGCTTATCATCCCGGCCGGAACCTATGCCGGGGTCGATACGGATACGGTGACGACCTCGCTTTCCGTGGTTGCCTATACGACGACCAACATGGATGACGAGACGGCCTATGAGCTTACCAAAACCTATTGGGAGCAGAAGAAGAAAATGGGCGCGGAAGATCCCTGGTGGAAAGGCGTGACCTATGAAATGCTCTCCAACATCAGCGGGAAAATCCATCCCGGCGCGCTGAAATATTACAAGGAAGCCGGGGTCAAAGTCCCTGCCTCCGCCGAGTAATTCACTGCGTATAATCGGAGTATAGAAGATGGCGCCGGGCCGTTTCATTTGGATTGCGCTCGGCGCCCTTTCCATCGCCTTTCACCTCGGCCTGATCTTTTCAGGCCTCGTTCCCAATCTTTTCGCGCGCCCGCTGCATATGGCGCTTGCGCTGCCCTGGGTTTTCCTTTTTGGCGCGAAGTCGCTTCCCATGCGGATTTCGGGGCTTGTCCTCACGACCCTCGGCCTTATCGCGGCGCTCTATATCGCGCTCAATGAAAGCAGCCTCGCCGATCAGTATGGATCGCTCAACGGCCAATGGCAGACAATCGTTGCCGCCATCCTGATTCTCGTCACTTTGGAAATGGCGCGCCGGGCGGTTGGCTGGCCCTTGCCGCTTGTTGCCTTTCTCACGCTTCTCTATGGCCTGTTCGGCCAGTATATTCCGGGCGAGTTCGGCCATCCCGAAATTCCGCTTTCAAGTTTCCTTGGTAACCTCACCATTGCGGAAGGCGGGCTCTGGGGCAAGCTGACCGGCGTTTCTGTCTCCATCGTCGCGATTTTCGTGATCATGGGCGCAGTCCTCAATTCGGGGGAGGCGGGTCAGGGTTTCATGAACCTGGCAACCGCCGCCGCGGGCCGCCTGAAAGGGGGGGCAGCCAAGGTCGCAACGCTCTCTTCGGCGCTTTTCGGCTCCATTTCCGGCTCGGCGTCGGCCAATGTCGCCTCGACCGGCGCGATCACTCTGCCCGCCATGACCAAGCTTGGCTATCCGAAGGCGCTCGCGGGCGCAGTGGAGGCCGTCGCTTCTTCTGGCGGGCAAATCATGCCGCCGCTGATGGGGGCCGGAGCCTTCGTGATGGTGGAACTCACGGGCGTGCCCTATACCGGCATCATGGCCGCCGCACTTCTGCCCGCCATCCTTTATTTCGTGACGGTCTGGATGGGGATCAATGCCTTCGCCCGGCGTCATGATCTCAAAGGCCTGCCGAGCGAGGAACAGCCCGCAAGGCGGGACGTTCTGATCACGACCGGCTTTTTCGCCGTTCCCTTCCTGATCCTGCTGCAGCAGATGTTCATAAGCGGTGCCACGCCGCAATATGCGGCCTGCGTCGCGATCCTTGCGGGGTTCCTGCTCCTTTTCCTCGACGGCCGGCTTACCTTCAGCCTTTCCCGGACGATCGCCCGGCTTGAAAAAACCTGCCTCGCCACGGGGCAGCAGATCGCCATGATCGCCTCGATCATTCTCTGTGCCTCAATCATCATCGGCGTGTTAGGCGCAACCGGCCTTGGCGTGAAGATCACCTCCCTCATC
>SBHH01000110.1 GCA_006226265.1 Alphaproteobacteria bacterium
GATTCAGCGTGTCTCTTAAGCGGATTTTAGAATCGCTCGGTTAGATTGCGAAACAAGGCGGGAAAAATATCCGTCCAACGACAGGTACTAAAAGAGGCGCAATCACATGATCACCGCAAGTAGGGCAGTCGACGCTGTTGCACAGAGTGAAGGGGAAGAGCTTGAGATCAAGCCGCTTTACCTAGAGGCTCTTACGCTCGTTGAGCGACTGCATCGGCGTCTGCTCGACGTCATCAAGGACGAATTCGACCGCATGGGCCGGTCCGACGTAAACAGCGTGCAGGCACTGCTGCTGTTCAACATCGGCGACAGCGAACTGACCGCCGGTGAACTGCGGACACGCGGTTACTACCTGGGGTCGAATGTCTCCTACAACCTGAAGAAGCTGGTCGAGATGGGCTATCTTATTCAGGAAAAGTCCGAGCGCGACCGCCGCGCGACCATGATCCGCCTGTCGGACAAGGGGCTTGATATGGTCGGGAAACTTGCGCAATCGGAAGTCAAGCAGGCCGACCTGCTGGCCCGGTCGAACCCGGCGCCGGATGTCGAGGCGACGCGCAAGCATCTTCGCCAGATCGAGCGGATCTGGACCGACTATATCCAGTACGGTGCACAGTAAAGGCTTCTGCAAATTACAAAAAGGGACGGATAGTCCAATTGAATCCGCTCCCTTTTTTGCCGCTTTTTTTTCAAAGAGTTGCACGACCTCTCAGGCAGCGCGGGAAATAATTGCCTGTCGGTGCCAAAGCGCATACGTGCGTTAACTTTTTGTTAAGACTTTTTCCATACCCTTACGCATTATCCATATGCCGTCAAAGTACGGCTTAACGTATTTAGAGAATACATGTATGAAAGGAGTAGCGGTATGGACGTCAGAATGACTCCGAAACTAGACGTTCCGCTGCCGTCGGCAAAATCTGACACGGTCGAAAAGGCGACCCCCGGCAAGATGCGCCCCAGCGAATATGCGTTTTCAGGAACAGATCTGTCGAAAATTCCTGGCCGTTCGGTCGAGGCCCTTGATCCTGTAAAACGGGCGGAAGAGACAATCGGTCCCCTTTTCGAAGACGAGCGGTTTCCGAACGGACGCCTCTCTATTGAAGTGGACAATGACAGCGGCCGCTATGTCTATCGCCTGATCAACCAGGAAACCAAGGAAGTTCTTAAACAGTTTCCCGGCGATTATGTTCTCCGCCGCGTGGCCTATTACCGGGAGCTTCAGGGCATCAGTGTCGATGACACGGCCTGAACCGGTTCCAGTTCCTAAATCACCTGATTGATGGCGATTGCGTTGTTGGCGGCGCCCGCATTGCGGCTCGTCAGTGATGCAGAAATGCCTGCCGCAGCCGTGTAGGTGCGCGGCGGAGCCTTCTTCTTGGCAACCTCATCCGCGACCGATCGCACGAGACCTTCCGTGATAGTCTTCACCGTCGAGAGCTTGCGGAAATGGATATCCAGTACCTCGTAAAACTCGGCGCTCACCTCTTTCAGCCTGTCGGTTTCCGGTTTCGGAAAATTGCGGAAGCTGTCCGGGCTCTGTTTGATCAGGGACATCTGCTGGTTATAGATGGCGACCAGCCGGGTCTTTTCCTGTAGGTGCTGCGTGAATTCCTTGGGGCGGTTCTCGGCCAGCATCCGGTTTTCCTCGACCAGAATATCCTTGAGCCGGGTAATTACTTTGGCAAGGGTGTCCGGTGTCATCGGCTTGTTGCCGGCCTCCGGTGCGGCCGCTGCGTTCGTTGCTTTGGTGGACATCTCACTCATACTCAGACCTCCTGCATTTTCAGCATTTCCTTGTAGACCGCATCGGCGATGCCGACACTGTTATGCTGGCTCATATTCTTCGCATATTCATCGTTTAGCATGCCGCGAAACATTTTCTCGGCTTCGCCACCGCCGAACATCTTGTCGGTGGCAAGACCAGAGCTCATGGAATTCAGCACCTGGCTCAGGAAGAAGGCTTCGAACTGGGCGGCGGCCTTTTTCATTTCCTCGCGGTCGCGGGTTTTTGAAGGATCTCCGGGGTTTTGCGCGGAGACCTGGAAGTTAGAGGTGGCGGATGTAATGTCGGTCATAATTCCCTCCCTTACATCAGTTCGATTTCGGCTTGCAGCGCGCCGGCGGCCTTGATCGCCTGCAGGATCGAGATCATGTCGCGCGGGCCGATGCCAAGCGCATTGAGACCATCGACCAGATCCTGCAGCCGCACGCCTTTTTTCAGGATGGCGAGCTTCTTGTCCTTGTCGTCGTTGACCTGAACGTTAGTGCGCGGCACGACGGTGGTTGTGCCGCCTTGCGAGAAGGGAGTGGGCTGCGAAACCTGCGGCGTCTCGGTGATCCGAACAGTCAGGTTGCCTTGTGCAATGGCGACGGTATCGACCTTTACCTCGCTGCCGATTACGATGATGCCGGATTGTTCATCGATGACGACGCGGGCAATCTGGTCAGGATCGACCATCAGCTGTTCGATATCGGCAAGCAGTTCCACCATGTTGTCGCGCTTGCTGCCTTCGAGGTTAAGAACGA
>SBHH01000358.1 GCA_006226265.1 Alphaproteobacteria bacterium
TTGAGGAAAAGAGGGGACAAGAATGACTGTACTGGTGACGGGCGCGGCGGGCTTCATTGGCATGCATGTGTCGGAAGCGCTGCTGGCGCAAGGCGAGAAGGTTGTCGGGATCGACAATCTCAACAGCTATTATCAGACCTCCCTGAAAGAGGACCGGCTCAAACGCCTCCATGCGCATGAAAATTTCACCTTCCTCAAAATCGACCTCGCGGATTATGAGGAACTGATGGGGAAACTTGAGACAATTCCCGATATCGACCGGGTGGTGCATCTGGCGGCGCAGGCGGGCGTACGCTATAGCATCCAGCATCCGTTTGAATATTCCCGCTCCAACCTCGACGGATTTCTCTCCATCCTTGAATATTGCCGTCATCTGGAGGGGTTGAAGCATCTGGTGTTCGCCAGTTCCTCCTCCGTCTATGGCGGCAACAAACAATTGCCCTATTCGACGGATCAGGCGGTGGACAAGCCCGTCTCGCTCTATGCGGCGACGAAGAAGGCGAACGAGCTGATGGCGCATTCCTACGCCCATCTTTACGGCTTTCCGGCGACGGGGCTTCGCTTCTTCACCGTCTATGGCCCCTGGGGGCGGCCCGACATGGCCTACTGGACCTTCACCGAGAAAATCCGGAAAGGCGAGACCATCCCGATTTTCAATCGGGGCGACATGAAGCGGGATTTTACCTATATTGACGATATTGTGAATGGTATCATGGCCGTGCTCGCCAATCCGGCGGCAAAGACAGAGGCCGCGGCGCCGTTCCGCGTCTATAATATCGGCAATCACCGTTCGGAATCCCTGATGGATTTCGTCGATATTCTGGAAAAGGCGGTGGGCGTGCCGGCAAAGCGCGACCTCCTGCCGATGCAGCCGGGCGATGTGAAGGAGACCTTCGCGGATATCGAGCCGATGCGCCGCGATATGGGATACGAGCCGACCACGGCCTTGAAAGACGGCCTGCCGAAATTCGTGGACTGGTTTCTTCAGTACCACGGCAGAAATGACAGAAAGGACTGACGCGCAATGCCAGAGGCATTTGACCTCGACCAGATACAGGCCATGATCGACAAGGGCATTCCGCACTGCGCCGAGATCGGCATGAAGGTGCATGAAATGTCGCCGGACGGCGTGGTTTTCAGCCTTCCCTATCAGGAACGCTTCGCCGGAAACCCGGTCAACGGGGTCCTGCATGGCGGGATCATTACGACCCTGATCGACAGCGCCGCCGGGATGTGCATTTTTGCGAAACTGAAGGAATATATGCCCGTCGCGACCCTCGACCTCCGGATCGATTACCTGAAACCCGCGACACCGGACGAAGAGCTGTTCGCCTTCCTTACCTGCTATCGCATGACCCGGAAAATTGCCTTCGTGCGGGGCGTCGCCTATCACGAAACCCGCGACGATCCCATTGCCAATGCAGTGGGCACCTTCATGCTGCAATCGAGCCCGACGCCGAAGGTCCGGCAGTTCGAAAAAGGGAAGGGGGCCTGAATGAGCCGTATCCTGACCGCCGACGAGTTTGTCGCAAGCATTGAACAGGCCAAGGCGACCGGTGACTGGCGCCATATGTTCAGCATCATTCCCTATTTTGACTTTCTGGGTCTCCGGCTGGAGATGAAGGGGAGCCATATGATCTGTATCCTGCCGGAAGATAAAAAATTCATCGGCAACCCGACCCTGCCGGCGCTTCATGGCGGGGTGGTGGGGGCGTTTCTGGAGAGCACCGCGCTCGTCCATTTGCTCAAAACCCAGGAAGTGACCCGCCTTCCCAAGATCATCAATATCACGGTCGAATATCTCCGGTCCGCGAAGCCGGTCGAGACTTATGCCGAGGCGGTGATCACCAAACCCGGACGCCGCATCGCCAATATGCGGATCGAAGCCTGGCAGACGGACCGGAAGAAGCCGGTCGCGGCCGCCCATGCCAATTTCCTTGTCAGCTGAGAAAGATGACATACCTATAGATCAGTTGATACAAGCCGGAGTTCGTTATTCATGAATGAAATTGCCCTCGCCAACCTGCCCGAATGGGACCTTTCGGACCTCTATCCCGGCCGGAATTCACCGGAGCTGCTGGAGGATCTGGAAACGGCGGCGCAGAATGCAAAAACGTTTGCGAAAAACTACAAGGGCCGCCTCGATGAGCTGGACGGGCAGGAGCTGTATCTCGCCATTTCCGCCTATGAAGAAATCGGCGAGATCGAGGGGCGGATCATGTCCTATGCCTATCTCGTCTATGCGGGCAACATGTCGGACCCGGATATCGGCAAGTTCTTCCAGACCATGCAGGAGAGGATCAGCGCAATCTCGACCGATCTTCTGTTCCTCACGCTGGAGCTCAACCGGATCGAGGAAGACCGGCTGCAGGAGATGTATGAGAATACCAGCCTCAAGAAATACGAGCCCTGGATCCGCAATGTCCGCGCGCTGAAACCCTATCAGCTCTCCGATGATCTTGAAAAGCTGTTGCATGAGAAGGATATCTCCGGCCGGAGCGCCTGGGTCCGGCTTTTTGACGAGACGATGGCGGGCCTCACCTTCGAGGTGGACGGAAAGGCGCTGGCGTCGCAGCAGGCGCTGCATCTTCTCTCCAATCCCAATGCGGAAACGCGGAAAAAAGCCGCGCGCAGCCTTGGCAAAGTGTTCGGCGAGAACGTGCGTCTCTTCGCGCTCGTCACCAATACGCTCGCCAAAGACAAGGCGATCGAGGATGAATGGCGGGGGGCGCCCGAACCCGCCGCCATGCGTCATCTTTCCAATCAGGTGGAGCCGGAAGTCGTGAACGCCCTCTCCGATGCGGTGGAGGCGGCGTACCCCACGCTCTCCCATCGCTATTACAGGTTCAAGGCGAACTGGATGGGGCAGGAGAAAATCGACTATTGGGACCGGAACGCGCCGCTCCCCGATCAGGATGACCGCGTTATTTCCTGGAACGAGGCGCGGGATACCGTCCTTGATGCCTATGGCCGGTTTTCGCCGAAACTTTCCGATCTCGGCCGGACCTTCTTTGACAAGCCCTGGATCGATGCTGGTGTTCGTCCCGGCAAGTCACCGGGGGCTTTTGCGCATCCGACGGTGCCGGGCGTGCATCCCTATCTGCTTCTCAATTATCAGGGCAATGTCCGTGATGTCATGACCCTTGCGCATGAGCTTGGCCATGGCGTGCATCAGCTTCTGGCCGCGCCGCAGGGCGGGCTTCTCGCCGATACGCCGCTTACCCTCGCGGAAACCGCAAGCGTGTTTGGCGAACAGCTCACCTTCCGCGCCATGCTGGAAAAGGAAAAGGACCCCGCGAAGCGGCGCATCATGCTGGCCGGCAAGGTCGAGGATATGCTGAACACCGTCGTCCGGCAGATCGCCTTCTATCAGTTCGAAAAGCGGGTCCATGCCGCGCGGAAATCGGAGGAGCTTTCCCCCGATCAGATCGGCAAAATCTGGATGGACGTGCAGAGCGAGAGCCTGGGCCCCGCCATCCGGCTGCATGACGAATATCAGTATTTCTGGTGTTATATCCCGCATTTCATCCATTCGCCCTTTTATGTCTATGCCTATGCCTTCGGCGATTGCCTGGTGAATGCGCTCTATGCGGTCTATCAGGATGCGGAAAGCGGCTTTCAGGAGAAATATTTCGACATGCTGAAAGCGGGCGGGACTTTGCGTCACAAGGAGCTTCTGGCGCCCTTCGGTCTTGATGCTTCCGACCCCGCCTTCTGGTCCAAGGGGCTTGGCGTGATCGAAGGCTTCATTGACGAGCTTGAGGCGATCTAGCCGCTCATTCCGCTTACATACCGTTTTATAGATATATTTTTTGGGGGCGCAGACGACAATCTGTTGCCCCCAAAGTAGATTCCGGTATATTGCGGTGCAATTTACTACGATTACGGCAAAAAGAGGTCCGGAAAATGAGTGAACATGGAAACATGAATATTGATATGCAGCAGGCGTCCTATGGCCGTTTTACCAAGATTTTCCTGTATGGTACGGTCTTTGTGGTGATTCTGCTCATCCTGATGGCCGCCTTCCTGCTGTAGGTGCGCTGAGCCGGGCCGGGCCCGGTTGACATACGGCGTTGCGGGGCGTCATCGTACCGAAAATAAGAACTACCAGAAAGAGGATCGATTATGAAAATCGCTATCCCCAGGGAGCGCCGGGAATTTGAAAAACGCGTTGCCGCGTCCCCGGATACGGTCAAGAAATTTGTCGCGCTCGGCGCGACCGTTGTTGTTGAAGCCGGGGCGGGGGCCACGAGTTCCTTCAGCGATCAGGACTTCAAGGACGCCGGCGCGGAGATCGCCGCCGATGCGGCCGCCGCGCTTAAAGACGCCGATGTGGTGCTGAAAATCCAGCGCCCGATGACCAAGGAAGAAGGCAATGACGAACTGGCCCTTCTGAAGCCGGGGGCGGTATTGCTTGCCCAGCTTGGCGCGCTTCAGAATAAGGACCAGGCCGCTGCCTTTGCCGCCGCCAATGTGACCGCCATCGCCATGGAGCTGGTGCCCCGCATCAGCCGCGCCCAGTCGATGGACGTTCTGTCCTCCCAGTCCAACCTCGCCGGATACAAGGCGGTTCTGGATGCCGCCGCCGAATATGGCCGCGCCATGCCGATGATGATGACAGCCGCCGGGACGATTGCCCCTGCGAAGGCCTTTATCATGGGTGTCGGTGTTGCCGGTCTGCAGGCCATCGCGACCGCCCGCCGTCTCGGCGCCATCGTCAGCGCAACGGACGTGCGCGCCGCAACGAAGGAACAGGTCGAGAGCCTGGGTGCGAAATTCGTCATGGTCGAAACCGAGGAAACCGGCGAAGACGCAGGCGGTTACGCGAAAGAGATGAGCGAGGATTACAAGAAGCGTCAGGCCGAGCTCGTTTTCGAACATATCAAGAAGCAGGATATCGTCATCACCACCGCGCTGATCCCGGGGCGCGCCGCGCCGATCCTGATCACGGACGAAATGCTGGCCGTCATGAAGCCGGGCTCCGTCATCGTCGACCTCGCGGTCGAGATGGGCGGCAACGTCACCCAGTCGAAGCCGGGCGAGATCGTCGTGACGGACAACGGCGTCATCATCATCGGCCATCACAACGTGCCGAGCCGCCTTGCCAGCGATGCCTCGGCCCTGTTTGCGAAGAACCTTCTCAATTTCCTGACGCCGATGATCGACAAGGAAACGGGCGCGCTCGCGCTCAACTGGGAAGACGAGATTATCAAGGGCAGTGCACTCACACGGGATGGCAAGGTCATCCATCCGCTGCTGACCGAGGGAGGGAACTGATGGTTGATATGGTAGATCCAATCGTATTCCGGCTGGCGATTTTCGTGCTGGCCATCTTCGTGGGCTATTATGTGGTCTGGAGCGTGACGCCCGCCCTGCATACGCCGCTGATGGCTGTCACAAATGCCATTTCCTCGGTCATCATCGTCGGCGCGCTGCTGGCGGCGGGACCGTCGGAACTGACCCTCGCCAAGTTCTTCGGCTTCATCGCCATCACGCTTGCCTCGGTCAATATCTTCGGGGGCTTCCTCGTGACCCAGCGCATGCTCGCCATGTACAAGAAAAAACAGAAATAAGGGAGAGCCTTCGTGTCTGCTAATTTTACGGCGCTCGCCTATCTGGTCTCCGCCATTCTGTTCATCCTTGCACTTCGCGGCCTGTCGTCTCCGGCGACCTCGCGGCGGGGCAATATCATGGGCATGGTCGGTATGGCCATCGCCATTATCGTTACCATCCTCAACCCGGAAGTCGTGTCCTATGAATGGATTATCGGCGGCATCGTGATCGGCGGAGCCATCGGCGCCGTGATCGCGCAGCGGATCGCCATGACGGCCATGCCGCAGCTTGTCGCTGCCTTCCACAGCCTGGTCGGCCTGGCCGCCGTGCTGGTGGCCGCGTCGGCCTTCTACAATCCGGAAGCCTATGGCATCGTCGATGCCGCGGGCATGATCAAGGTTGCAAGCCGGATCGAGATGTCGGTCGGCATCGTTGTCGGCGCCATCACCTTCTCGGGCTCCGTCATCGCTTTCACCAAGCTGCAGGGGCTCGTCTCCGGCAACCCGGTGACCTTTCCGGGCCAGCATCTGGTCAATCTGATCATCGGCCTTGCCATCGCGGCGCTCATTGTCTGGTTCTGCCTCGATCAGGACCCGAAAATCTTCTGGGCCATGACCGTGCTGGCCTTCGTTATCGGCTTCCTGATCATTATCCCGATCGGCGGCGCCGATATGCCGGTGGTGGTCTCGATGCTGAACAGCTATTCGGGCTGGGCGGCGGCCGGTATCGGCTTCACCCTTGAAAATACCGCCCTTATCATCGTGGGCGCGCTGGTCGGCTCCTCGGGCGCGATCCTCTCCTACATCATGTGCAAGGCGATGAACCGGTCGTTCTTCAGCGTGATCCTGGGCGGTTTCGGCGGCGATGCGGCCGTGGCCGGTCCTGACAAGGGTGATCGTCCCTACAAGGCGGGCTCGGCGGACGATGCGGCCTTCATCATGAAAAACGCGGGCAAGGTTATCATCGTGCCGGGCTATGGCCTCGCGGTGGCCCAGGCGCAGCATGCCTTGCGTGAAATGGTCGATGTGCTGAAGGAAGAGGGGGTCGATGTCGCCTATGCCATCCATCCCGTCGCCGGACGCATGCCAGGCCATATGAACGTGCTGCTGGCCGAGGCGCAAGTGCCCTATGATGAGGTGTTCGAGCTTGAGGAAATCAACTCCGATTTCTCCGGCGCGGATGTCGCCCTCGTGGTCGGCGCGAACGACGTGACGAACCCCGCCGCCCGCGACGATCCCTCCAGCCCGATCTTCGGCATGCCGATCCTCGATGTGGACAAGGCGCAGACCGTGCTCTTCATCAAGCGTTCCATGTCGTCGGGCTATGCCGGTATCGACAACGATCTCTTCTACAAGGACAACACCATGATGCTCCTCGCCGACGCCAAGAAAATGGTCGAGGATATCGTCAAGGCTCTGTAGCACGAGCCTTAATTACCCAAACAAAAGCCGCCGGAACCCCCGGCGGCTTTTTTATTGCTCCCGTCTCAATAAAGCGTTGTCTTGTAGGCTTCGGCGAGGCGTTTGTCGGCCTGGTCGGGGTCCATGCCGCCCATCTGGTCGTGCATAATCTGGCCGAGTGAGGGGAAGCTCTTGCGGTCGATTTTTGTCTCCTCTGCCCAGAGTTTCGAGCGGATGAAGGCTTTGGCGCAATGCATATAGGCGCCTTTTACCTCGACCACGATGACGCTTGCGGGCAGCTTGCCTTGCGCTTCGCCCATTTTGAGAAGCTCCGGGTCGGTCGAGATATGGGCATCGCCATTGATGCGCAAGGTCTCGTTCATGCCGGGCACCATGAAGATCAGGCCGACAGCCGGGTTCCTGACGATATTCTGCAGGGTATCGAGCCGGTTGTTGCCGGGCCGGTCGGGGATGAGGAGCGTCCGGTCGTCGAGTACCTTCACGAAGCCCGGCGTATCGCCCCGGGGGGAGGCATCCGCCGCGCCGTTGCCGTCGGAGGAGCCCAGCACCAGAAAGGGCGAGATCGAGATGAAATGACGGCAATGCGGATCAAGGGCCTTCAATTCCTTCTGGATAACCCGTTCGCTCGGCGCCTTATAGACGCCATAGAGTTCTTCAATCGTCGTGATGCGGTTCTCCGGCATTCTGTCCATCCGTTCCGGTTGTTTTATTCTCCGCATTAACGTAGCGAATGTGGACGTCAAATTGAAGCAACAAATTGGCGACTGGCCATTCCGTCTTACGAAATTGTATGTAAAAGCGGCATGTTGCGGATTGTAAGAGTGGTCGGCAATCCCTAATATTCAGGCTTCAACCGAGACGGAGACCACCTGTGTTTTATGATCGCTTTACCCGCTTTCTGCATTTGTTTCTCGCGCTCGGCGTCATCGCCCAGCTTGCCCTCAGCGAATGGATGCATCATCCGCGACCGACGCGTGCAGGCGATAATCTTTACGAATTTCATGAATATATAGGCCTCTCGCTGATGGTGATCCTGATTTTGCACTGGCTTTGGTCTTTCGTGCGACCGGGCCGTGTGCCGCTCTCGCAGCTTTTCCCATGGTTCAGCCGTGTGCGCATGGCAGACCTCATTACGGATGTGAAGCTTTATCTTTCCCATCTCATCCGGCTCAAACTTCCGGGAACGAAGGAGCCGAGTCCGCTTGCGGGTGCGATTCAGGGGGCGGGCCTTGTGGTGGCGACCGGTATGGCCGTTTCGGGCACCGTCATCTATTTCGCTGTTCCGGAGACCTGGGTGATCGAAGGCTGGGTCCGGCGGGTTTTCCAGATCCACGAGCTGCTCGCGAACCTCATGTGGGCCTATCTGATCCTCCATGCGGCGGCGGCCATCACTCATCAACTGTTCGGTCATGAGGGTTTGTTCCCCATGCTTGCTTTCTGGCGCAGGATGGACTAGCCAATAAAAAGCCGCCGGAAAACCGGCGGCTTTCGTCTTTTATGCGGGGCCGGATCAGCCAGCCATGCTGCGGATATCGCGAAGCACGGCATCCACCTCGGCCTGCAGCTTGGCGGACATGTCCGTCAGCTCGTTGACCGAGCCCAGCAGGTCGTTTGCGGTATTGCCCGACGCCGAGGCCATCTTGGCCACGTCCTGCACGCTTTTCGAAACTTCCGCTGTGTTTGAGGAGGCCTGCTGCACATTGCGGGTGATCTCAAGCGTGGCGGAATTCTGCTCTTCGACCGCATTGGCCATCACCTGAACGGTCTCGTTCATGCGGACCAGCATCTCCTCGATGCTCTTGACGGCATTGACCGCGTTGGCGGTGGCCGACTGCATCTCGTCGATCTGGCGGGTGATCTCTTCGGTCGCGTGGGTGGTCTGGGACGCAAGACCCTTCACCTCGGAGGCCACGACCGCGAAGCCCTTGCCGGCATCGCCTGCACGCGCCGCCTCAATGGTGGCGTTGAGGGCGAGCAGGTTGGTCTGCGAAGCAATGCTGTTGATCAGTTCGATCACATTGCCGATTTCCCCGGCCGAGACGGACAGCTTGCCGACAACCTCGTCGGTGTCCTGCGCGGCCTGAAGGGTATCCTTGAACAGCGAAGTGGAGACATCTACCTGACGGCCGATCTCCTGCAGGGAGGCGGACAGTTCTTCCGCGGCGGAAGCAACGCCGCTCACGTTACCCGCAGCCTGTTCGGCCGCGGAGGCGATGGTGCTGGAATGGCGGTCGGTGTCGGCGGCGCTTGATACCATGCCGCGGGCCTTCTCCTCCATATGGCTTGCGGAGCCGGAGATCTGATGCGCAACAGAATTGATGCTGAGTTCCAGCTTTTCGGCCAGTTCATGGATCAAGCGGTTGCGTTCGGCGGTTGCCTCGGCATCGGCCTGTTCCTTCTGCTTGCGGGTTTCCGCCTCGCGGGCCAGTTCCTCGTGGCGGCTCTGCTCCTCTCGGGTGGCCTTGGCTTCGGCTTCGCGCTTCTGTTCGATTTCTAGGGCGCGAACTTTTTCGGCATTGGCCTTGAAGACCTGCACGGCACGGGACATGTCGCCGACATCGTCTTTGCGCGCCAGACCCTCGACTTCAACCGCCTCGTCGCCATCGGCAAGGGCTGTCATGGCCCCGGTGAGACGGGAAAGCGGCTTGCCGATGAAACGATTCAGGAGAAAGCCTGTGACAACAAGGATTGCGACCAGGGCGATCGCCGACATCATGACCTGCTGCCGCAGATTTCTGGCAAGCTGTTCGTTAAGCTGCGAAAGGCTCCAGGAGAAGGTGGCGTAGCCGACGGCTTCCCCTTTCGCGGTCTTGACCGGAAGGATGATGTGATGCCGCTGACCCGTGACATCGCAGCAAAGACCTTCCTTGTTGATCTGGTCAATATTATCGCGGAACAGCTTGTCCAGATTGGCATCTTCGGCGTCCGACGCCTTGTAGTCGGACAGCAAATTGCCTTCATTGTCATAGGTCATAAGGACAGTGAGCTGGGCCCCGTGAGATTTCAGAAGTTCGTCATAAACCTCCTTGATCTTGTCGACCTTTTTCCATTTGACGGCACCGGAAAGCTGCTTGGTGATCTGCTCACTGATTGTGAGGTCATCCGCCATGGCAAATTTTTCCATTTGCGCGCGCTGGTCCCGAAGGCTTAGAAAAACCAGAAGGGACAGTCCCAGAAGGGTGGTCGCGAAGACCACCAGGAGGATTTTACGGCTGACCGTAAGGCGGCTGGCTTTCTTTTCCGTGCTTTCCGATACCTCGGAGACGGGCAATTCTGCAGTCGTCATGTTGAGTTTATCCTGTGCGTGAGGGATATGGCCGGATCAGTCCAGCAGTTCGATATTCACACCAACTGTAACGGCGCCGATCGGCTTCTTGCTTCCGGGATCAACGATCGTGATGCTGACCTGCGACTGGTAGGTCTGGGAGCTGTCGTCGAATTCAACCTCGTCGATCAGAACGCCGTCAGGACCCGCGCCATAGGACTTCTGCCATTTGGCTTCATCGCCCTGCCAGTAGTCGGAGGTGATGTCGCTCTGGCCGACATTGAGGCCCTTGTTGTCCATCACGAAAATTTCGGTATAGAGGCCTTCGGACTTGTCCTTGATGCCCTTCAGGTAACCCGAGAGGGCATTGCCAAGCACGGCGTTGATCAGCTTCTGGTCGCCGCCCTTGATTTCGGCGCGCCATTCCTTGTCCTTGGCGTCGACACCGCTCTGGTCGAGGCTGGCATTGGCGGCATTCTGGGCCTTGATGGCGGAGACGACCTCGTCACTTTGCGCCCAGGTGCGAATATCGGTGTCGATCAGCTTGCGAAGACCGGCTTCATATTCGTTTGCGCTCGCAAAAGCAGGGACGGCAAGAAAGGCGATGCCGGCAACAAAGGTGAGAAACATGGTACGGATCATCTCGGGACTCCAGTTCAAAATCTTGATTTTGGACAGTAAATAAACCGGCTTTTTCGGCCCATCCGGACAAATCGGGCCGGATTACTACAATTTATATAAAATAACTGGAAACTGCTTTAGAAAGAGTTAAAACGTCCGGAAGGAAAGGGAGAAGGCGGGGAATTGGAGGTAATTTCCCGTCAGAGCATGGCGTCACGCCGCGTTGCGGTCTTTGCCTTCCCATTTTGGAAAGGTAACGGTTACTTTCGTTCCAAGGCCCAGCTCGCTTTCGATATCGAGAGTGCCGCGCTGCGCGGTGACGATGGACTTGACAATGGAGAGTCCGAGCCCGACCCCCTCATTTGCGACGAGAGAACTGTTTTCTCCCTTTACAAAGGGCTCTACGACGGTCGCGAGATGCTCCTTGCGTATGCCGATGCCTGTATCGGCAACGGAAATTTCGACTTGCTGCCCGAGATCAGAGGCGGAGAGCGTGATATCATCCCCCGGATGTGAGAATTTGAGAGAATTGGCAAGCAGGTTGAGGAAAATCTGCCGGGTTGCGGGCATGTCCGCATTGATGTCGGGCAGATTGCCGGGCAGCCTCAGTTCAATCGTGATATCCCGCTGTTCCGCCCGCTGGCTGACCATATTGATGCAGTCCTTCAGAAGTTCGGCAATCGAGACAGGTTCCATCACCAGCTTGCGCTTGCCAAGCTCAATGGCCGATATATCCAGCACCTCGTCGATCAGGGACAGAAGGTGCTTGCCGCTCGCATTGATATCTTTTGCGTAATCGAGGTACCGCTCGTTGCCGAGATCGCCAAAATACTGCCCTGTCAGGATATCGGAAAAGCCGATGATGGCGTTGAGCGGAGTGCGCAGCTCATGGCTCATGGTGGCAAGGAATTTCGATTTCGACTGGCTCGCCTCTTCGGCCTTCATCAGAGCAAGCCGGAGCGTCTCCTCGGTTCGCTTGTTCGCTGTAATATCGGTATTGACGGTGCCAAGCGCGATCACCTCACCCTCGGCATTCAGGATCGGGAATTTCTGGAACAGGATCGAGACGGTCCGTCCGTCGGCAAGAATGCGCTGATATTCCTCGCTGGAGGGGCGCTTGCTTTTGACAACATTTTTCTCATGGTATCGCACGGCATCGATATGCTCTTCCGAGAAGAATGAATCCAGCGTATTGCCGATGATCGGCAGATTTTCCGGATTGAACCATTCCTGCCAGCGGGTGTTGACATGCAGGTATCGGCCTTTGAGATCCTTGATATTGACAGCCGAGGGTGAGAACTCCATGAAGGAACGGAACAGAGCGTCATTTTCCCGCAACTTTGCCTGGTGAACAAGTGTCAGGTACAGAAGAATGCTAACGACAGCCGTCAGGACAAGCAAGGCCGCCAGAACCAGCTCGTCAAGAATGGTGTCATGAGCTTCGGTGTTGAAATCGGAGGCCGACATGGTGATTTTCCATTGCCGGTTCCCGACGTTGATGGTTTCTGAAAGAACGGGCGCCCGATCGGAGATGGGACGGTTCTTGAATACAATCTTGTCGCCATCGGTAATGAGAACATCATACAGCGAGAGAAGATCGCCGTCGATTGCCGCCTGGACAAGAGGCGCTGCGCGGAAGACGATATCGAGGTAACCGATATTTTTTCCGGCCCGGATGATCGGGATATAGGCAACAAATCCGTTTCCGCCCTGTTGCAGGGTGATGGGCGCCGTCAACTGGGGCTTGCCCGTCTCATCGGCGCGCTTCAAAGCGGCTTTCGGCTCGGGCAGGTTTCGTACATTCAGATTGAGCGCGGGCAGGTTTTGCTTGTATGGATAGATCCAGCGGATGACACCATCGGGATCGACCCAGTTGATGGCCTGAAAATCACTGAACAGCTCATAGGCAGAATGTGCTTCGGCCAGAAAGGAAATTTTCCCCTGAATATGTCCTTGCGCCATCTGTCGGCGGATATATTCCGCAATCGTCAGCCGGGTCAGGATATGTGCCTCCAACTGGGCCGAGAGATGCTCAAGGTTGCTGTGCGTTTTTCTTTGAAGGAGGTCTGATTGCCTGCTCGGCGCCAGAAGCCAGCCACCGATCACGAGCGCAGTCAAGATCACCCAGACGCCAAAGGATATCCGTCTTGGGTACCGTGTCATGTTTCCTGGCAGACGCTTGACGCTATTGACTGGTGACAATCGATCCATCCGTATTCTTTAATGAATTAAACCCTAAAAAAGCTTAAACAAACTGAATAAATCGCAACAAATCCCGCCCGTCGGCCGCAATTAACTGCACCGGTCCGGAGCGGAAATTCAGAATAACTCTGGGCAAACATTTCCCCGCATTGCGGGATACATCCATAAACCGGGGCTATGCACTCGATTTGCGGTAAATTTACTGCGGTTACTATTGCTTGGCATCAAACAATGCTTACCGCGAACGAGAGGCTCATTAACCATAAAGGATGATA
>SBHH01000056.1 GCA_006226265.1 Alphaproteobacteria bacterium
TCTCCTTTTTCGAGAACGAAAAGGCGGTTCAGAACTGGCGTAATTTGTCCCTCCATCGAAAGGCGCAGGCCGCCGGACGGAATGGCATTTTCAACGACTACCGGCTTCGCGTCGTCTCTGTCATCCGCGATTACGGCATGTTCAAACGCGAGGAAGCGCCGGAGGATAGCCGCGCGCGGCATGATAAAGATTGAGGCTTAACTGTCCGCCGGTTTCAGGATCAGGATGGAATTTTCTTTGAATGTGATGTGGACGGGGGTCAAAAGGCCGCCGTCCCCGTCATACTGGCAGGGAAAAGGCTGATCAGCTTCCAGCGTCATCTCGCGAAGGTCCTGCCACATCTCGACGTCTTTGAGATGTGGAAGCCGCCCGGAGATAAGCGCGAGGCCATAGCGGATCGCATTAAAAAAGCCGGAGCCTTTCAGGATCAGAACATCGAAACCGGGTCGTTCAAGCCCCGCGTCCGGCGCGATGATAAATCCGCCGCCGTAATGGCGGACATTCGTCACGATAATCGTGCCGCCGCTTGAGACTTCACTTTCCGTCCGCAGGCGAAGCTGCAGCGCGCCGAAGCTTCCAATCGCGCGAAATCCGGCAAGGACATAGGCTATCGCGCCGAACTTTCGCTTCTCCGCCGGATTGAGGGCGGCGACGGCGAGCGAGTCATATCCCGCCCCCACCATCAGAAGGAATCGCCGCTCATTCGCGCGGCCCGAATGAACAAGACAGGGTGTGGCGGTGACCAGCGTCTCGACGGCCTTCTGGATGGAAGTGCCGATGCCAAGCTCCCGCGCCAGCACATTGGCGGTGCCGAGCGGAATGACGCCCAAGGGAACTCGCGCGTCGTCAAGCCCGTTCAAGATTTCCGCGACCGTCCCGTCGCCCCCCGCCGCGACAATGGCAAGATCGGGATCATTGCGGGCGGCAAGCTCCTTTGCCAGATCCTCTGCATGGCGGGGACGTTCGGTCTTTAATATCTCCACCTCGCAATCGGCTTCCGACAGGGCGAGCAGGGCGCGGGCGAACCGGCTTTTGTTTCGAAATCCTGAAATCGGGTTGTGAATGATCGCGAGGCGCCGCTTGCCTTCTGTCATGAAGCCGTCCTTCCCTTGCAATAAAATCATAACCGGACAGTCATCAAACTGACTATCTCAACCGATAGAAATAAGCCCATAGGAATGTTTCTGCCGTGAAACCGTTTGATGACCCTTTCATGACAGGCGATCGGACTCTGCGTAATGGATGCCAGCGTAATCGTACATAAATACAAGTCCATCTGGATATCGGATATTCACCTCGGCACGCCGGGCTGCAAGGCGCATTTCCTTCTCGATTTCCTGAAAAGCACCAAGAGCGACAACCTGTTCCTCGTCGGCGATATCATCGACGGCTGGAGCCTGGAGCAAGGCTGGTACTGGCCGCAAACCCATAACGATGTGGTGCAGAAGATATTGCGGAAAGCGCGAAAGGGAACGAATGTCGTTTTCATTCCGGGCAACCATGATGAATTCGCAAGGCCCTATGCCGATCTTGAATTCGGAACGATCAAGGTTGCGCGCGAAATCATCCATGAAACGATGGACGGACGGCGCTTTCTGGTCCTGCATGGCGACGAGTTTGATGTGGTGGTGAAATATGCCCGCTGGCTCGCTTACCTTGGCGACTGGAGCTATGGCCTCTGCCTGAAACTCAACGATTTGCTGAATACGGTACGCGAACGGCTGGGTTATCCTTACTGGTCGCTGTCGGCTTATCTGAAGCTGAAAGTCAAGAACGCCGTCAAATTCATCGCCGATTTTGAAAATGCCCTCGCCGATGTCGCCCGCGACCGCGAGGTTGACGGCATCATCTGCGGCCATATCCACCATCCGGAAATCCGCGAGATCAACGGCGTCACCTATTGCAACGACGGTGACTGGGTCGAAAGCTGCTCGGCGCTGGTCGAGAATTTTGACGGCAGCCTTGAACTGATCCGCTGGATGGAAACAAGTCCCCGTCATGTCTCCCTACAGGAAAGCAAAGCATGCGCATCCTCCTCGTCACAGACGCCTGGCATCCTCAGGTCAATGGTGTTGTCCGGACGCTCTCGACGCTCCAGCAGTATCTGACGGGCGCCGGCGATACGGTCCGGATGGTAACGCCGGAACTATTCCGCTCCCTCCCCTGTCCGACATATCCGGAAATTCGCCTGTCTCTCTTTCCGGGGGGCAAGTTGAAGCGCCTGTTCGAGGAGTTCCAGCCCGAAGCCGTTCATATCGCGACGGAAGGCCCGCTCGGCCTTGCGGCACGGCGCTATTGCATGAAACATGATTTGCCGTTCACGACCGCCTTCCATACCCGCTTCGCCGAATATATCAATGCGCGGATAAAACTCCCCCTCACAATTGGCTATGCAATGCTCCGTTGGTTCCACGGCCCCTCCCGTGCGGTGATGGTGGCAACCCAGAGCCTTGAAGATGATTTGCGGCTTCGCGGGTTCGCGCATATCGTCCGCTGGACCCGGGGGATTGATACCAATCTTTTCCGGCCGCGCGAACGGGCCGCCAATGACCTTGACGAGCCGATCTTCCTTTATGTCGGACGTGTCGCCATTGAAAAGAACATCGAGGCTTTCCTCAAACTCGATCTGCCGGGCAAGAAGATCGTCGTCGGCGACGGGCCGCAACGCCGTCAGTTGGAGAACCGCTACCCCGACGCGGAATTTCTCGGCCTGAAGGAAGGGGAGGAACTGGCCGCACTTTATGCCGCCGCCGACGTCTTCGTCTTCCCAAGCCGGACGGATACTTTCGGCCTCGTCCTTCTGGAAGCGCTTGCGAGCGGCCTTTCCGTCGCCGCCTATCCGGTAACCGGGCCGCTTGATGTCATTGGCTCCAATCCGGTCGGCGTGCTGGATGAAGACTTGCAAAGCGCCGCCCTCAAAGCGCTTGAAATCCCGAAAGAGGCCTGCCGCGCCTTCGCGCTCGATTTTTCATGGGATACAAGCGCGGCGCAGTTCCGAAATAATCTTTCCCCCTTCACCGAAAGCTGACCCGCGCATTTCGCTAAGCTTATAAAGACATTGAACTTCCGTGCCGCGAAAGGGTATCTTCGTTGCAACAAGAACTTCATTCAAGGAACGGAAGCGACATGACGGAAATCTGGCAATGGGGTGCAGTCAAGACGGCAAAGGCGATCCGCGAAAAGAAAATCAGCGCCCGGGAGGCGGTAGAGGCTTCCCTCAGCCGGATGGCCGAAGTGAATGCAAGCGTGAATGCCGTGACCGCCGATCTTTCCGACAAGGCCCGGATTGCCGCCGATCAGGCCGATGCCATTCTGGCCGCGGGCGGGACGCCGGGGCTCCTTCATGGCGTCCCCGTCACGATCAAGGAGAATATCGACCAGATCGGCGAAAGCACACCAAACGGTATCCCGGCGTTGAACGACGTGATTGCGGACGCGGATTCCCCCGTCGTCTCCAACCTGAAAAAGGCGGGGGCAATTATTATCGGCCGCACCAATACGCCGGAATTCAGCCTCCGCTGGTTCACGGACAATCCGCTTCGGGGCAAGACACTCAATCCCTGGAACAGGGACGTGACACCGGGTGGCTCATCGGGCGGGGCCGCGGCTTCCGTCGCCCTTGGCATCGGCACCATGGCCCATGGCAATGACCTTGGCGGCTCCCTCCGATACCCGGCCTATGCCTGCGGGGTTGCGACGATCCGGCCCAGTCTCGGCCGCATTGCCGCCTATAACCCCATGGGGACTGACGAGCGTCCGCCGATGCTGCAGCTCATGTCCGTGCAGGGACCGATCGCGCGGGAGGTGAAAGATGTCCGCCTCACGCTGGAAGTGATGGCGGAATATGATCCCCGCGATCCCTGGCAGACCCCTGCCCCGATTGACGGCCCTCGCCTGGAAGCGCCAATCCGCGTTGCACTGACCAAGGAACCGGCAGGCGTGCCCTGTCATCCGACCGTCGCCAGCGCCATCAACAAGGCCGGGCATATTCTGGAGGGCGCCGGCTATGAAGTGGAACTGGTGAACCCGCCCCTCGTTACGGAAATCGCCGAGACCTGGCGCGCGCTTCTCATGACCGATACCCGCGTTATGAATGAGGATGTGATGAGGAAGCTCGGTTCCGATAATTTCCAGAAAGTTCTCGACGGATATTTTGCGGCAACCAACACGCGCGATCTCAAAGGCTATCTGCAGATGTTCGCCGGGCGGACCCGATTGTTGCGCGCCTGGTCGGAATTCATGGCCGATTATCCGCTTGTCGTCGCACCGGTCTCGCAGGTTCCCGCCTTTGCCCAGGATGAAGACCTGAAAGGAGAGGCTCGCATCCGGACCATGCTGGATGACCAGAGCATGCTCTATGCGGTCAATCTTCTGGGCCTGCCGTCCGCCGCGGTGCCGACCGGACTTGTCGATGGCCTGCCGAGCGGGGTTCAGATCATCGGCCGCCGCTTCCGGGAAGACACCTGCCTTGATGCGGCGCAAGCGATCGAAAACTCGGTCGGTGTGCTCGCGAAAGAGCTCTGGGCCCGGGCCTAACCATTTAAAATTCAATCAAGTCAGTCAGAAAGAAAGCGATATGCGCGCAATTGTCGTTCATAAATATGGTCCGCACCGTGACGTCACCAGCCTTGAAAATTTCCCGATCCCCGAACCCGGGCCGGGACAGGTCGTCGTTCGGAACAAGGCGGTCGGGGTCAGCTTCGGCATGTCGCTCGCCATTGCCGGAAAATATCAGCGGAAAACCCCGCTTCCTTTCGTCCCCGCAACCGAGGCGGCCGGGATCATCCATAGCGTCGGCCCCGGCGTTACCCGCGTCGCGCCCGGCGATCATGTCATGTGCAATGTCGATCAGGGCGGCGCAGGCGGCTTCAACCTGACCGAGGCGATCTGCTGTCATAAAATCCCGAAGGAGATGGATTTCGGCGCGGGCGCGATGATCGTCCTTTCCTACAATACCTCCTACGGCGCACTGGTCCGTCGGGCCAATCTGAAGGCGGGGGAAACCCTGCTGATCCACGGGGCCGCAGGCGCTGTTGGCACGGCAGCCATCGAAATCGGCAAGGCGCTCGGCGCGACTGTCATTGCCGTTGCGGGCGGCGAGAAGCATTGCGAAACCGCGCACAAACATGGCGCCGATCATGTCATCGATCATCGCCAGCAGGAATTCAGGGAGCGCGTGCTCGAGATTACGAACGGGCGCGGCGTTGATGTTGTCTATGACAGTATCGGCGGCGACGTGACCCATCAATCGATCCGCTCCCTGACCTGGGAAGGACGACTGCTTACCATCGGTTATGCCTGTGGTGAAATCCCGAAAATTCCGGCAAACCTTCTCCTGCTTAAGAATATCTCCGCCATGGGCTTCAATCTCGGTCATTTCTTTGGCTGGTCACCAGGTGGCAAGCGCGCCGATTATGTCGAAGTGGTGGATGAGATTACGGCGGGCGTCCTGAAACTCTACACCGAAGGCAAGATCAAACCGGAAGTGGGGGCAAGTTTCACTCTGCCCGAACTCAATGAGGCGCTGGACGCGGTTTTAGAGCGGAAAGTCGATGGCAAATGCGTCATTACCTTCGGAGAAGATGATTACTAAACCCCGGAACCTTGCTTATAGAAAGCGGGAGATTTCCGCCGCCGTCGCAACCACATCCTCGATAAGCGCCGGATCGCCCTGCAAATCCTGCTCATGGCCGGACAGGTTGATCGCGCCGATATAACGGCCCCCTTCCGCCGTGAGCGGCGCGGCAATCGCGAAAGTGCCGGAGGCGATATGCGAGTTCTGGGCGACATAACCCCGCGCCCGGTCCTCCTTCAACAGTTTTTTAAGCATCGCAAAGCTTGTCGGGGTGAGCGGCGTCAAAGGCTTGAAATCAAAGCCGTCGAATAGCTTTTCCAGATGCTCCTTCGCAAGGTCGCTCAGCAAAAGCCGGCCCATGGAGGTTGCATAGGCGGGAAGGCGCGATCCCACCGGAATATTGGACACCATGCTCCGGTCCGACAGCGCGCGATGGATATAGACGATATCGGTCCGGTCGAGAACGGCGACATGCACCGTGAAATTCGTCCGGTTGCGAAGATCGGTGACATGCGGCAGCGCAATTTCATTGATATCAAGGGATTTGATATAGCTGTAGCCCAGCTCCATCACGCGGGAGGTCAGGCGGTATTGCTTTTTTTCGGTCGGACGGCAGATATAGCCTTCCTGCTCCAGCGTATAGACGATACGATAGGCAGCGGAGGTCGAAACCCCCAGAACCTCGGCGATATCGGAAAGGGTCATGTCCTGGTGCTTGTGATCGAAGGCCCTCAGGATTTCGAGGCCCCGCACCAGCGAATTCGCCATATAGTTCCGCTGCTCTCCCTTTTGTTTTGCCATTTATATGCCGTACCCCCTCACCATTCCCGTTCTGCACGGCCATATCACATCTATTGCGCGTTCACAGTTATAGATTTGCCAGCAGTGATTTCATTTTCTTTTTATAGGTCTCGCTGATTTCCGCTTCCTGCAGATGACGCCCGTCGATAACCCGCGGTTTCCCGGCGACAAAAACGTCGCGGACAAGTCCGCCGGAATTCGCAAAAATCAGGACATCGAGGATATTTTCGACAGGCCGCCCGGAGAGATCGGGATGATCAAGATCGAGGACCACAAAATCCGCGCGAAGCCCTTCTTTCAAAGTCCCGATCGGCTGCCCGAGCGCCCGGGTGCCGCCCGCAAGGGCCGCATTGTAAAGGAAAGACCCAACATTGCCGGAGGGTTTGGGCGCAAGGACATTTCTCTCCCGCCGCGACAGGCGCTGCGCATATTCAAGGCTTTCAAGCTCCCGCGCCGCGACCATCGAAACATTGCTGTCCGACCCGATGCCGAATGTCCCGCCCAGGGAGACAAATTCACGCGCCGGGAAAATACCGTCACCAAGATTGGCCTCAGTGAGCGGACAGAGCCCCGCCACCGCGCCGCTTTTTGCAACGGCGCCATATTCACCCTCCGTCACATGGGTGGCATGGACGAGGCACCAGCGCGCGTCGACATCGAAATGCCGATACAGCCATTCGACGGGGCGCGCGCCATAAGCCGCCTCGCAGTCCTCGACTTCCTTGGTCTGCTCGGCGATATGGATATGGAAGGGCGCGTCGGATGCGATTTCAAGAAGGCTTGATAGTTCCTCCCGCGTCGCGGCCCGCAGTGAATGCGGTGCGACGCCGAGGGTCAAAAGCGGATTATCCTTCGCCCGGCTTTCAAGCGCCGCGAAAAGTGCTTCGAACCCGTCGATGTCATGAATGAAGCGCCGCTGCCCCGTCTCGGGATCCTTGCCGCCGAACCCGGCATGGGCGTAGAAAACCGGCAAGAGCGTGAGCGGGAGACCCGCCTTGCCCGCCCCTTCGATGACCGCATCGGACATGCGCGCGATATTGTCATATTTCGCGCCATTCCGGTCATGATGGAGATAATGAAACTCGGCAATGGCCGTATAGCCGCCCTTCAAAAGCTCCATATAAAGCTGGGCCACGATGGCTTCGACATCTTCAGGCTCCAACTGATCGAGAAAGCCATACATGACTTTCCGCCAGCTCCAGAAACTATCGGTCGGGGAGGAACGCTTTTCGGCGAGGCCCGCCATGGCACGCTGAAAGGCATGACTGTGCAGATCAGGCATGCCGGGAATAACCGCGCCCTTGATCTTCTGGCAGTCGCCATCCGCAAGCGTCGTGGCGGGTCCGATCTTGGCGATAAATCCCGCCTCATCCACCTCGGCCACGACATCGGCGGACCAGCCATCTTCCAGCAATGCCTGTTCAAAATGAAAGCGCTGCATCTTCCTCGCTCCGTCTAACGATGCGCCTGCCGGGCCGGGGACGCTGCCGCCAGCTTCTCGCCATAGGCAATCATGTCCGCACAAAGCCCTTTCAGAAGCGATGCCAGCCTGTCCGCCCGCTCCGAAATCAAATCGAAGGGCATTTCTTCGCGCATGTAATTCACCTGGGCCATTTCAAGCTGCACCGTCTGCACGCCCTTGGCCGGATTGCCATAATGCCGGGTGATATAGCCGCCCTTGAAGCGGCCGTTCGCGGCGATGGTGTAATCCGTCTCATCCTCCGCCCGAGCGACCAGCTGGTCGAGGAGCGCAGCATCCGCGCTCTCCCCGCTGTTGGTGCCGAAATTAAGGTCGGGCAGCACACCTTCAAAAAGGCGCGGGATGACGGAGCGGATGGAATGCGCCTCAAACACGACAACGGCACCATGACGTGCCACATGTTTCTCGATTTCTGTGGCCAGCTTGTCGTGATAGGGCTGCCAGTATTTCTCGCGCCGGAGTTCCTTTTCTGCCCCATCCGGCTCCTCCCCTTCCATATAGAGCGGCTCGCCGTCGAAGGTAATGGGGGAAACCAGCCCGGTCGTCGCGCCTTTATAAAGCGGCACATCATCCGGCGGCCGGTTGAGGTCGATCACATAACGGGAATAGTTGGCGGCGAGGACGGAGGCTCCCATGTCGCGGGCGAACCTCAGGAGTTCAGGCAGATGCCAGTCAGTGTCGGAAAGTTCCAGCGCCTTCTCCGTCATTCGGGCCTTGATATCGTCGGGAACGTGAAGCCCGCAATGCGGAATGCTGATCAAAAGCGGCAGCTTTCCTTCATAAAAATCAAATATATCCATTTGCTCCCTCACTGAATCGTACTACCCTTCACCAAACATTATTCTGATGTTTTTGTATATAAAAAATTGGGTTGACATAGAAAAACAAACCGGGCCAGATAAGCTCAAGGACTTTCCAGGGACCGGTCCATAATTCTGAGGGGGCAACAGCTCTTAAGGGCTCTGACTGTTCGACTTTAACAGGAGAAATTTGATGCAACTTAAAAGTCCTTCCAAAAGGAAGTTTCTGTCTGCTGTTCTCGTGGCGGGCGCCATCGGGATCACCAGCATTGCAAACGTCGCACAGGCGGCAGACCGCGTATTCTTCGCCATCGCAACCGGCGGTACGGGCGGCACCTACTACCCGCTTGGCGGGATGCTGGCGCAGCTGATTTCCAACAATGTGACCATCGACGGCAAGAAGCTCTCTGCAACCGCAGAAACCGGCAACGCCTCGGTCGCCAACTCCAAACTCTTAGGTCGTGGTGAAATCGAATCCGCTTTCGCCGCTGCTGATATTCTGGACGCTGCCTACAAGGGCACCAACCAGTTTGACGGCCAGCCGATCAAGAACCTCCGGGCCATTGGCGCGCTTTATCCCGAAACCGTACAGCTTGTAGTCCAGGCAGATTCCGGCATCAATACCATTGCGGATCTCAAAGGCAAGACCGTTTCTTCCGGTGCGCCGGGCTCCGGGCAGTATCAGCTCCTGAGCGACCTTCTCGAAGTTTATGGTCTCTCCCGCGCTGACATCACCGAAGATCACTCTTCCTTCTCCCAGTCGGTTGAGAAGATCAAGGACGGCAACCTCGATGCCTCCCTGATTACGGCCGGTACGCCGACCGCCTCCGTCGTTGACCTTGCCAACGGCCATGACATCAAGATCGTGCCGCTGGTTGGCGCGGAAATCGACACCCTTCGCAAAAAGCAGCCCTATTACGGCTCGACCGTTCTGAAGGCTGGCACCTACAAGGGTCAGGACTCCGACGTTCAGACGCTGGCCGTTCGCGCCATCTGGGCAACGCATGACAAGGTTCCGGACGACATCGTCTATGCCGTAACCAAGGCGCTTTACGAGAACACCGAAACCCTCGGCAAGGTTCATCCGAAGGGCAAGGAAGTCTCTCTCGAAACCGCGCTTGAAAGCGTATCGATCCCGGTTCACCCGGGCGCGATGAAATACTACAAGGAAAAAGGGATCATGAAATAAGCCGTGATTGCACGGTAATTTCACCTTAGGAACGAAGAATAAAGACGGAAGGCATCCACATGTTTTTACGAAAGCTGGCCCTGCTTTTCGTCTTCATTCTGTTTTGCAATGCCCCCGCCCATGCCCTGGCGGACCCCGGGATGCGCGATCTTTGCGTCCTTTCCTTCCCCGAAGAGAAAATCCTCTGGCAGGAAAAGCTTCCCGACGGCGAGAATGACTTCTCGCTCTTTTTCATTCACTCCGTTTCCAAAACGGAAGTCGAGGACCAGTACCGTGTGAACGGTCCCCATATCATCCAGACGGCCGAGCTGTTTATCGCCCACGGGGCCGGCCTGCCGTCCTTGAAGGATGAAGTGGGGGAGCAATCCTGGACCCTTGAAAATGGCCAGTTCGTCTTGAAAATGGACCGGCCGATCGACAAACTTGTTCTCCGGGTCAATCCGGATTATCGAAATCGCCTTGTCTTTGACGGAACAGATCTGGACATTACGCAATGGGGTCGCCGCGCGCTGTTGATACGGCTTTGCGAGTGACAGGAGGGGAATTCAAATGACCGACAACAAGGACCAGCCACTTAAGGCAGCCGGCGCAGAACAGGATGACGATGCGCCTCTCACGCAAGAGGAATTGCAACGCCTTGTCGAGGAATATGATACGGAATCGAATTTCCGCCGTCTTGCGGGCCCGACCGCCCTTCTGGTCACGGTCCTTGGCGTCACTCTCTCGCTTTTCCATGTCTATACGGCAGGCTTTGGCGTCTTTAACGAGATTGTGCACCGGTCCGTCCATCTTGCCTTCGTCGTGCCGCTTATCTTTCTTTGTGTGCCCCGGAAGAAGGAAGTCAAGGTCGCGAAAAACTGGCTCTTTTCGATCGGGTTTGCAGCCTTTTACGCCTATATCACTTACGATCTTTATCAGTCCCTGCCTGAAAACCCGTTGAGCGGCATTTTTCTCGCTGTCATGGCTGTCCTGATCCTGATGACTCTGCCCTGGCCCGTCAGGTCGGATAACAGCCACAAGGTCATCTGGCGCGACTGGATTTTCGCGATCATCGGTGCGGGCTTCTCCGTTTATCTGATCTTCTTCTTCAAATCGATCTTTGTCGAGCATGTCGGCGATCCGGGCCCCGATGACTATATGATGGGTGTGCTTGCCATCGTCATGGTGCTGGAGGCGGGCCGCCGGACCATGGGTCCCGTCCTTCCGGTCATCGGCATCATCTGCCTTCTCTATGCGTTGTTCGGCCCTTATTTCCCGGGCATCTTCGGTCATCGCGGCTATAACATCCTTCGCATCGTCAACCATCTTTATGTCGGCACGGAAGGCATTTACGGCATCGCCCTTGGCGTGACGGCAACCTATGTGTTCCATTTCGTTCTGTTCGGCATCCTCGCGCAGGCAAGCGGCCTTGGTCAGCTCTTTATCGATCTGGCCTCGATGATTGCCGGACGGCAGGCGGGCGGCAGCGCGAAAGTCTCGGTCGTCTCTTCCGGCTTCTTCGGGATGATTTCAGGCTCCCCCATCGCCAATACGGTAACCACGGGGTCCTTCACCATTCCCCTGATGAAGAAGACGGGCTTTACCGCGCGCTTTGCCGCAGCGGTCGAGGCCTCGGCCTCCTGCGGCGGGCAAATCACACCGCCGATCATGGGGGCCTCCGCCTTCGTGATGGCGGAGATGCTGGGCATTCCCTATAACAAGATCATCCTGATCGCCATCGTGCCCGCGGCCTTTCACTATTTCGCCATCCTTCTGATGGTGCATCTGGAAGCGAAGCGGCTCGGCCTCAAGGGCATGGACGCCTCGCAAATCCCGAAACTTGGCGCCGTCATTGGCCGTCAGTGGCATCTGTTCATCCCGCTTGTCGTTATGGTCACGCTCCTGATCATGCAGTTCACGCCATTTCTCGCGGCCTTCTACGGGATCATGCTGACCATCGCCTTTTCCTACGTGCCTTGGCTTCGCCAGAAGCTTGGTAACAAGACGATCGATACTTCGGGCGTTCTCTTCCCGAAACGGCTAGTCACGAATTTTGAGGCGGGCGCGAAATATTCCCTCGCGATTACGGCGGCCTGTGCCTGTGTCGGCTTCATCCTCGGCATCACGACACTGACCGGTCTTGGCTTCAAGCTTTCGGGCGCGGTAGTTACTTCGGCACAGGACTTGGCTGGCTTCATTCATTCCTTTGATGTGACGGGGCTTCTGACGGTGCCGGGCATGACCCTTTTCTTCGGGCTCATCTTCGTCGCGGTTGCCTGTATCCTGATGGGCGCAGGCCTGCCGACGACACCGACTTATATCATTCTTGCCTCCATCACGGCGCCCGCGCTCAACGACCTCGGCGTGCCGCTGGTCGCGACGCATTTCTTCGTCTTCTATTTCGGGGTACTGGCGGATGTGACGCCGCCCGTGGCGCTTGCCGCCTATGCAGGCGCAGGCATTGCGAGGTCCGATCCGACCCAGACCGGCATGACGGCCTTCCGTCTCTCAATGGGCAAGGCGCTCGTGCCCTTCATGTTCGTCTATGCGCCAAGCCTGCTGTTCGTCGATTTCAGCTTCCTGCAATTCACGACGGCATTGCTGAGCGGCATTCTCTGTGTGGTCGCGCTCTCCGCGGCCTATATCGGCCATTTCAAGGTGAAGATCGCAACCTGGCAGAAAATCCTGCTGACCATCGGCGGATTGTTCCTGATCGGGAATGCACCAATCCTGCTGGCCATCGGGGCTGCGCTGGTCCTGCTGGTCCTTGTTCCGAATTTCATGAAAACGCCGCCTGCGGCAATGAGTGCGAGCTAAAAGAAGATAACCAAACAGGACGGGGGCCTATTGCCGCCGTCCTGCCTTCCACCAACGCTTGAGCGCCGCCCGCTGCCAGAGCAACTCGGCATAGCGATGCTCGGCTTCCGAAGATCGAAGAATATGCGCGGCAACGGCGCGTGCCTCCGCCCCTGAAAGCTCCCCATCGACAAAGGCTTCGATCTCCTTGTCCGTAATTTTCCCTGCATCCGTCAACGTTCAGTCCCGATTTCAACCTTTCATGTTGGTAGAAGTGACTGCAATTCACTTTTCTAACGGATCCGGCCGGATTTGGTTCCGGGGAACTTTTACCAGAAACGGGCGTTTGTTCATTGTCTTTTCACAACGGAAGGAGGATTCGATGCTTGGCTGGGCACTTCTATTTCTGATTATCGCACTCGTTGCCGGCTTGTTCGGCTTTGGCGGCGTCGCTGTAATATCCGCCGAGATCGCGAAGATCCTGTTTGTGGTCTTTATTATACTGTTCATTATTACCGCCATCGCCCATGTGGTAAGGGGCCGCAAACCCCCTCTCTAACAAGCCTTTACTAAAAAACGGCGCGCTTTTCAGGCGCGCTGTTTTCTATAGCCGCCTGCAAGGTGATCCTGTATTGTCAGTGGATGCGCCATGCCTTTCACACTCATTTTATAAGGATCGCAGCTGCTCTTACTTTCTGCGTCCTTCTCTTCG
>SBHH01000261.1 GCA_006226265.1 Alphaproteobacteria bacterium
CATTCAAAAACTTCCTTTATCCGTACAATAACAGTCGTTTCTTTTTTACGCGGCGGGTTACAGATATCACGTTCCGAAGTTTTGCCGGAGAGCTTGAAAAGCACCCTGAAATCAACGGATTAACTGTTCTTCAGTCGTCAAAGCACTCCGACCTCAAGGCGCGGTTTCCGCCCCTCGCCAATACCTTTCGGCCATGAGAATGAGGACATCGTCTGTATCCAGACCGTGGAGAGTAATCCGATCCCTCCTAAGGATGCAAGAGACTGCCCGCAGGATTTGTGAAAATAAAGTTGGCAAATCGGTCAAACAAATTCTTGACCTACAAGATATGGTAAGCACTGGATAAATAACATCTTTAACTAGAACAAACTTTTCCTAAAATATACCACATCACTGTTTTAGAGCAGAATGAAGCCATAGAAAAACCGCCGCTGGATTGCCCCGGCGGCGGCTCGATTCTTTCTATTCGTGTCTCTTATGCGCTGAGGGCTTTGACCCGGGCGTTAAGACGCGAGATCTTGCGGGCGGCTGTGTTCTTCTTGTACACGCCTTTGGTAACCCCGCGGTCAAGTTCGGACTGGGCGACCCGGAGGGCTTCATTTGCCTTGGTCTGGTCCCCTTCGACGACGGCCAGCTCGACCTTTTTGACAAAGGTGCGGATGCGGCTGCGGCGGGCCCGGTTGCGTTCGGTGCGGACATCCGTCTGCCGGATACGCTTCAGTGCTGATTTATGATGCGCCATGACAATCCTGTCTTTTTGCTTCGAAATTCGGAAGCCGGGTTATAACGAGCGGAAAATCCGCCGTCAACAGAAGATTGGGCTTTCGCCCCGAGAATCTGCAAAAAATCTGTAATTCATCTCCAGCGGGGCGTAATTCACCGTCGCTGGAGGGTTTCCGCGCCCTTTAGCGGTTCTTGAATTCCGGCGAGCGCTTCTCGGCAAAGGCAGACATGCCTTCCTTCTGATCTTCGGTCGAGAAGGTGGAATGAAAAAGCCGTCGTTCAAACATCAGCCCTTCGGTGAGCGTGGTCTCGTAGGACTTCTTCACGCTTTCCTTGCACATCATGACGATGGGCTGGGACAGCTTTGCGATCTCGGTGCCGACCTTGACCGCCTCGTCCATCAGGTCATCGAGCGGGACGATCCGGCTCACCAGTCCGGCGCGCTCCGCTTCCTCGGCGCCCATCATGCGGCCCGTCAGGCACATCTCCATGGCCTTCGACTTGCCGACCGCGCGGGTCAGGCGCTGGGTGCCGCCAAGGCCCGGAATGGTGCCGAGCTTGATTTCCGGTTGGCCGAACTGGGCGTTTTCCGCGGCAATGATGAAGTCGCACATCATGGCAAGCTCGCAGCCGCCACCGAGGGCATAGCCCGCAACCGCCGCGATAACCGGCTTGCGGCATTTGTCGATCCGTTCCTCCATGCCGGTCAGGAAGTTGGCCTTATAGACATCCATATAGGTCTTCGGCTGCATTTCCAGGATGTCGGCCCCGGCCGCGAAGGCCTTTTCCGAGCCCGTGAGGACGATCGCGCCGATCGCTTCGTCCTTTTCGAAAATATCGACAGCCTCTGCCAGTTCCTCAAACAGTTCCGCGCAGAGGGCGTTGAGGGCTTTCGGGCGGTCCAGCCGGATGATCCCGACGGGACCCTTTGTGTCGGTGACAATGTTATTATATGCCATGAATGAATTCCTGCTTCTTTCGTTATCCTTATGCCCACCGGGCATAGCGGGCCGCAATTTGCCCGCACATTAGCTACCTGCAAAATACTTGTCCAGCTTTAAGGGGGAGGGAGAAACCGTTCAAGCCTATCGCTGGCAGGCAGGGCAATAGAAGGTCGCCCGCGCGCCCTGGACGATCCGTTTCACCGTACCGCCGCAGCCGGGCGTGGGGCAGGGGTTTCCTTCCTTGTCATAGACCTGAAAACGATGCTGGAAATAGCCAAGCTCCCCATCCGTGCGGCTGTAGTTCCGCAATGTCGAGCCGCCGGAGAGGATCGCCTCCTCCAGCACTTCCCGAATGGCGGTGGCCAGCCGCTCGGCGCGGACCGGCCCCACATTGGCCGCAAGGCGCTTTGGAGAAATGCCGCTTCGATGCAGCGCTTCGGACGCATAGATATTGCCAACGCCCGCAACGACTTTCTGATCGAGGAGGGCGGTCTTGACCGGCGATTTCCGCCCCTCCAGGCGGCTTGCCAGAAGCGGGCCGTTGAACTCATTGCCGAGCGGTTCGGGGCCGATATCCTTTATCTGCGGATGAACCGGCAGGGCCTCCTCCGTCGTCAGCAGCATGAAGCCGAAGCGGCGCGGATCGTGATAGCGGACGCGCGCGCCTCTCATCGTTTCAAAGATCACATGGTCATGGGGATCGAGGATGAGCGCCGGGTCCGGCGTCTTTTCAATGCGGAAACTCCCTGACATGCCGAGATGGCCGATCAGGGTCACGCCCGTCTCCAGTGTCATCAGAAGATATTTCGCGCGCCGCCCGATCCGGTCGATTCGCGCCCCCGTC
>SBHH01000117.1 GCA_006226265.1 Alphaproteobacteria bacterium
TTTCGATTGATCCGTCAGTCCAGGCCGTAGGCGGAAACCGTGTTGACAGCTTGGTGAAACTGCAGTTTCTTGTAATATTCCATCGGATCCTTGGGCTTCACCAAGGCCCCTTCAACCTGGTTGATCCAGTCGTATAGACGGGTCAGTAGGAAGCGGACGGCTGCGCCCCTGCAGAGAAGAGGCAGGTAGTCGAGCTCCCGCCGTGAAAAATCCCGCACAGCGCCATAGCCGTTTAACAGCTTCCGTGCCTTGGTGATGTTGAAGCTGTTATCGCTTTCGAAGCACCAGGCATTGAGGCAGATGGCGAGGTCATAGGCAAAGAAATCATTGCAGGCGAAATAATAGTCGATCACGCCGCTGACCCGGTCATTCAGGAAGAAAATGTTATCCGGAAACAGGTCGGCATGGATGACGCCGCTCGGCAGGTCCTCGGGCCATTGCTGCTCCAGATAACCGATCTCTTTCTCGATTTCGGAAAAGATCAGCGGGTCAAGCCCGGCGACCTTTGTCGGCTCGCAGCTCTCAAACAGCGGGCGCCAGCTTGCAATTGACAGGGTATTGGGACGCTGGATTGAAAAATCGCTGCTGATGGTGTGAAGCCTTGCCAGTGTTTCGCCGAGAAGAGCACAGTGTTGCGCCGTTCCGCGCTTGACAGAGCGGCCATCAAGAAACTCGATGATGGCGGCAGGACGTTCGGCAACTTTTTTCAGTGTCTCGCCGTCTCTTGCCGCAATCGGCCGAGGAGAGACAAAACCATGGCCTGCGAGATGCTCCATCAGTCCGAGAAAGAAAGGAAGGTCATCTTCCCGGACCCGCTTCTCATAAAGGGTCAGAATGTAATAGCCGATGCCGGTATGCAGCAGGTAGTTGGAATTCTCTACCCCTTCGGCAATGCCTTTGCAGGACATGACCTCTCCCAGATCATATTGATCGAGAAGGGCGTCCAGCTCCTCATCGGAAATTTCGGTATAAACGGCCATCAGATATTCATAGCGAAGATGTCGGACCCGGCAAGAGGCAAATTACGAGGGGCGGCTGCCGCGATCACGCTTCCAGCACCCGTGGCATTTTGAAGACGACCTGTTCCTCATTGGTGACGATTTCTTTAACCGAGATCTCGTAGCGGTCGGCAAAGGCGGAAACCACCTCTTCGACCAGTGTTTCAGGGGCAGACGCTCCCGCAGTGATGCCGATGGTTCCGGCGCTTTCCAGAAGTTCCCAGGGAATATCCGTTGCCCGCTGAACAAGGGAGACTGCAGGGCAGCCCGACTTCTGGCCAACCTCGACAAGGCGCATGGAGTTGGAGGAATTGGGGGCGCCAATCACCAGAAGGCCATCACATTTCTCGGCCAGTGCCTTGACGGCTGCCTGCCGGTTCGTGGTGGCGTAACAGATATCTTCCTTTTTCGGTCCCTCTATATCAGGGAAGCGCTCTTTCAGCACTGAGACGATATCACTGGTCTCATCAACTGAAAGAGTGGTCTGCGTCAGATAGGCAAGGCCCCTGCCGGGCTGGCGGCGAGTAAAGTGGCGAGCTTCTTCCACTGTCTCAATCAGGCTGATCTGTCCGTCTTCAAGCTGTCCCATCGTTCCGATCACTTCCGGATGGCCGCGATGGCCGATCAGGATAATCTCCCGGTTGTCCTTCTCATGGCGTTCCGCTTCCCGGTGTACCTTGCTGACCAGCGGGCAGGTTGCGTCGATATAGAACATGTTGCGCCGTTCGGCAGCAAGTGGGACCGACTTCGCAACCCCGTGGGCGGAGAAGATGACTGGCGCATCGGTCGGCACGTCGGCCAGTTCATCGACGAAAATGGCGCCTTTCTTTTCCAGGCTTTCGACAACGAAGCGGTTGTGGACGATTTCATGGCGCACATAGACAGGGGCGCCATATTTCTCAAGAGCCCGCTCCACGATCTGGATTGCCCGGTCTACGCCCGCGCAAAACCCGCGAGGTGCCGCCAGCAGTAATGTCCGCCTTTGCCTGTTCATGTCCGGCCCGTCTAACCTTTGTTGAGAAATCCTGGCGATTGGTCGATAATATCGACCCGTTGCTTGCCAATTACCTCAGTCCATCCTAGATTGCCGGACTAATACAACAGATTCTTTCGAAATGCCAGATTGGGGACGAAGTAAATAAGATGACCCAAGCGAAAATCGCCCAGAAGGGACCTTATGAGGTCGAGGTGGAGGCCGGTAAGCGCTATTTCTGGTGCGCTTGCGGCCGGAGTGCAAAACAGCCATTCTGCGATGGTTCGCACAGCGTGACGGATCTCCGTCCCGTTGTCTATCGGGCCGAAAAGTCGGGAACTCTTTATTTTTGCGGCTGCAAGCAAACCGGGGATAAACCCCTCTGCGATGGAACCCATAACGGACTTTAAGCGTATTTTGCCAGGAGGCCCTGTCCTTGCCAGTTACTTTTTTCAGGAAAGCCCGGCGGCTGGCTGTCCTTGCTATAATACCGCTCCTTGCCTCCTGCAGCAGCACGTTTGATACCGGCAGCATTTTCAGCATTTTTGGCTCTCCCAGGCCGCCCTTGCCCTGCCCAAGCGCAGAGATTCTGCCGGGCGCTGACACCATCACCATTTTCCGGGAAGGACCCGGTCGTGATCTTGTCGATGTTACCTATGAAGGAGTTTTGACGGCGGTCAGCGGGGAATGCCAGTATGTCGATGATGATGCGGCGGTCGATGTCAGCCTTATCCTTCGCATTGACGCCACGATGGGGCCGGCGGCGCAGGCGCGCAAACAGGATTTCCCTTTTTTCGTTGCGATTTCGGACAAGAAGGGCAAGATTCTGGCAAAAAAGGTTTTTTCAAGCCCGATTGAAATCCCCGAAGAACGCCGTCGGGGAGCGGTCCAGGAGGAGATAGAGCAGCACATACCGCTGAGCGCCATCCAGACCGGAGCGGATTTCGTGGTCATTGCCGGTTTCCAGCTTACGAAAGAGCAACTTGATCTCTCTGTAAAAGCGTCAAACAAGTAATCGAACCGCTATTTAGAGGTTTGACTAATCGGAATTCCTCTTTATTATCTCGCCAATATACAGATGATCCCAGCGGGAGAGATGGCGTTGGAGCCGTCGCCGAAGGAGCAACCGCCCCGGAAACTCTCAGGCAACCGGACCGCAGGGGGATGAAACTCTGGAAAGCAAATCGCGCAAGTGATTTCACCGAAGGGGTAAGCGGCCGCCCGGCATTCTGCTTTGGGCGGTTTGCCAAATCTCTCAGGTCATAGGACAGAGGGGGTTGTTGCCGAAACAGGGCGTTTCGGGGCAATCATAACCTTTGACTGGGACCAGGATCACGACTGATGGGCGATATTTCCGCTGCCAAGCACACCGTACTATTTGATCTGCATCTCGAACTCGGCGCGAAAATGGTGCCTTTCGCGGGCTATGCCATGCCGGTTCAATATCCCGACG
Organism: Alphaproteobacteria bacterium; assembly: GCA_006226265.1. Taxonomy (GTDB): domain Bacteria; phylum Pseudomonadota; class Alphaproteobacteria; order Sneathiellales; family Sneathiellaceae; genus Sneathiella. Next base: position 3,425 of record SBHH01000117.1, read on the forward strand.
GCATCATGAAAGAGCATCTGCACTGCCGCGCGGCGGTGGGGCTGTTCGATGTTTCCCATATGGGGCAGGTTGTGATCAGTGGGGAAGACCCCGCCGTCGCAATCGAAGCCCTGATCCCGAACGATATCCAGGCCCTTGAGGCCGGACAGATGCGCTACAGCTTCTTCACTAATGAGAAGGGCGGGATCCTCGATGACCTGATCGTAACGCGGCGCGCGGACGATCTTTTCGTCGTCGTCAATGCCGCCTGTAAGGCGCAGGATATTGGCATCCTGACGGAAGGGCTGAAAGGCAAGGCGACGGTCACGGAAATTACCGATCGAGCGCTGGTCGCATTGCAGGGACCGAAGGCGGTGGAAGTACTCGCCCGTTTCGCGCCCGATGTCGCAACCATGTCCTTCATGAGCTATCGGGAGCTGGATGTCGCCGGGGTGCTCTGCTTTATCACCCGCTCAGGCTACACAGGAGAAGACGGGTATGAGCTTTCCATCCCGAATGGGGAGGCCGTCTCTCTCTGCCGCAAATTGCTGGCCGAGACGGAAGTTGAGCCGGTCGGGCTCGGTGCACGTGATTCGCTCCGTCTGGAAGCGGGGCTTTGTCTTTATGGCCATGACCTGACGACGGAAACGACGCCGGTCGAAGCTGGCCTTCTCTGGGCGATCAGCAAGCGGCGGCGCGGGGAAAGAGGCTTCCCCGGCGCCGATGTTATCCTCGCTGAAATTGCCAACAAACCTAAGCGCAAGCGCGTCGGTATCCTGCCGGAAGGGCGGGTGCCCGCGCGCGAGCATACGGAAATTGCCGATGAGGCTGGCAATGTCATCGGCGAGGTGACTTCTGGCGGCTTCGGGCCGACCATGGGTGCGCCGGTCGCCATGGGCTATGTCCCGCTCGAACAATCTGCTATTGGGACGAAAATCAATCTGCTGGTCCGGGGAAAGGCACGACCTGCCGAGGTTGTCAAAATGCCTTTTGTCGAACAGCGTTACTATCGCGGTTAATTTTGCTTGGGAGTTCTGGATGTCTATCAAATTTACGGAAGATCATGAATGGGTGCTGCTTGAAGGCGATATCGCGACCATCGGTGTCAGCGATTATGCCCAGGAACAGCTTGGCGATGTCGTTTTCGTGGAAGTTCCCGAAGTTGGCTCCGATGTCTCCAAAGGGGACGAACTTTCAGTTGTCGAAAGTGTGAAGGCCGCTTCGGAAGTCTATACGCCCGTGAGCGGTACGGTGATCGGGGTCAATGGCGATCTGGAAGAAACACCGACCCTCGTCAATGAGGAACCGCAGGGCGGCGGCTGGTTTGTTAAAATCAGGATTGCGGATGCTTCCGAGCTTGACGAACTGATGGATGAAGCCGCCTATAAAGATTATGTCGAGGGACTCGCCTGATGCGCTATATGCCCCATACCGCGGACGAGCGGCGGGAGATGCTGGAGAAAATCGGCGTCGGTTCCGTCGGCGATCTGTTCGCGGATATCCCGAAAGAGACGCGGCTTGACGCACTTCTTGACCTTCCTCGCCATGCAAGCGAGATGGAGGTTGAAAAGAACTTCCGGAAATTTGCCGGCAAGAACCTCTCCCCTTACTCGACGCCGTCTTTTCTGGGCGCCGGTGCCTATCAGCATCACGTCCCCTCGGTCGCCGATCATATCATCCAGCGATCCGAGTTTCTGACGGCCTATACCCCGTACCAGCCGGAGATTAGCCAGGGCACCTTGCAGGCCCTCTTTGAGTTCCAGACGCAGGTCGCGCTCATCACCGGGATGGAGGTGGCCAATGCCTCCATGTATGATGGCGCAACTGCTTGCGCGGAGGCGGTTCTGATGGCCTGTCGCGTCACGCGCCGGAAAAAGGCGATCCTATCGGGCAATCTCCATCCGCATTACCGGGGAACGACCCACACTACCCTGCAATTCACGGAGTTTGAGGCGAAGAGCCTTTCGCCGGTGATCGAGGGCGATGAGGATTTCAGCGAAGTTTTAAGCGAAGAGACTGCCTGCGTCGTTGTCCAGAACCCGGATTTCTTTGGCCGCGTCCGCGATCTTACAGACCTTGCCGGTAAATGCCATGAGGTCGGTGCGCTGCTCGTTGTCGTGGTGAACGAGGTTGTTTCGCTCGGCATGATGACGTCGCCCGGTGAAATGGGCGCAGATATCGTCGCCTGTGAAGGCCAGTCCATCGGCGTGCCGCTTTCCTTTGGCGGGCCTTATGTGGGCCTGCTTGCAACGCGCCAGAAGTTCGTTCGGCAGATGCCGGGGCGGCTTTGCGGCGAGACGATCGATCAGGACGGCAAGCGGGGCTTTGTTCTCACCCTGTCGACGCGTGAACAGCATATCCGCCGGGAGAAAGCGACCAGTAATATCTGCACCAATGCGGGGCTCTGCTCGCTCGCTTTTACGATCCATATGAGCCTTTTGGGTGAAACCGGGCTGACCAAGCTCTCCCACCTCAACCACGGGGAAGCCGTGACCGCTGCCGAGGCGTTGGCGGCCATTGACGGCGTCGAGGTCGTGAATGACAGTTTCTTTAATGAATTTACGGTTCGCCTTCCCATGGATGCCGCGGACGCGGTCGAGAAGCTGGCCGCGAAGGGAGTATTGGGGGGAGTGCCCGTCTCCCGTCTGATCCCGAACCACCCGAAGCTCAGCAATCTTCTGCTGGTTGCCGTGACCGAGACCTGTGCCGAGAGCGATCTCGCGGCCCTTGTATCTGCCTTGAAGGAGATTCTGTGATGTTGAACAATCAGGGCCGTCCCACGCAGCCGGCGGCATCGCACGATACCGGCGAGATATTCGAGACCTTTACGGGTAATAAGGCGCTCGATCTTGAAACCCCGCTTATTTTCGAGCAGGGCGTGCCGGGCCGCGTCGGTGTCGATATGGCGGAGCCGAAAAAGGTAAAAAACCGTCTTGGCGGACTTGAAAGGAAAGGGGCCATTGGCCTTCCCGATCTGTCCGAGCCACAGGTACTGCGCCATTTTGTGCGGCTGAGCCGCCAGAATTACGCCATCGATTCGGGTTTTTACCCCCTCGGCTCCTGCACCATGAAGCATAATCCGCGAATCAACGAGAAGGTGGCCCGGTTGGCCGGTCTTGGCGATCTGCACCCCTTGCAGCCCGCGAGCACGGTTCAGGGCGCGCTGGAGCTTATTGACAGCCTCGCCCACTGGCTGAAGACCATCACGGGTATGCCTGCGATTGCCATGTCCCCCGCCGCGGGCGCCCATGGGGAGCTTTGCGGTGTTATGGCCATCCGCGCGGCGCATGAGGCGAAGGGGGAGGCGCGTCAGCGTATCCTCGTCCCGGAAAGCGCCCATGGCACCAATCCGGCGACAGCGGCCCTCTGCGGCTATAAGGTCGATGCAGTCCCGGCGCGTGCAGATGGACGCATGGACCTTGATGCTTTCGCCGAGAAGCTCGGGCCCGATGTGGCGGGCGTTATGCTGACTAATCCGAATACTTGCGGGTTGTTCGAAAATGACATTCGCAAGATTGCTGACATGGTGCACGAAATCGGTGGCTACTTCTATTGTGATGGAGCCAACCTCAACGCCATTCTGGGGCAGGTTCGTCCTGGAGACCTTGGGGTCGATGCAATGCATATCAACCTGCACAAGACCTTTTCCACGCCGCATGGCGGGGGTGGGCCCGGTGCGGGCCCTGTCGTCCTCTCTGAGGCGCTGGCGCCCTTTGCGCCGGTCCCTTACGTCCGCCATGGCGAGAACGGCTTCGAATTGATCGAGCATGCGGAAGGAGAGGCGGAGAAGAGCTTTGGCCGGATGAAGACCTTCCATGGCCAGATGGGCATGTTCATTCGCGCCCTTGCCTATATGCAGAGCCATGGATCGGACGGCCTCTGTCAGATCGCCGAGGATGCGGTGCTGAACGCCAACTATATCCGCGTCGGCCTCAACGACATGCTGCATTCGCCGTTTGACGGCATCTGTATGCATGAAGCCCTGTTCGACGACAGCAGCCTGAAGGGAACCGAGGTCACAACCCTTGACCTTGCCAAGGCGATGATCGACGAAGGGTTTCATCCGATGACCATGTATTTCCCTCTTGTGGTGCATGGTGCTATGCTGATCGAGCCGACGGAGAGCGAATCCCGCCAGACGCTGGACCAGTTTATCGGCGCCATGAGGCATTTGCTGACGAGGGCAAAAGAAGGCGACGTCGCCTATTTCCAGGGCGCGCCGCATTTCGCCCCGCGTCGTCGGCTGGATGAAACCGGTGCCGCCCGTAAGCCCGTCCTGCGCTGGACCCCGCCGGAGGGAGAGGGCGCGTCAGACGAGGCAAAGCTTTCTGCAGCTTCCTAACCTCCCTGGAAATGCTGCATTTCAAACCCCGCCTTATGGCGGGGTTTTTTTGCCTGCAAGATGGGGAAGAGAGCGAAATTCAGGCATAAAAAAGCCCCCGTTAAAACGGAGGCTTTTCCGATTTTTTCGACCTTGAGGATCAGTTGAGCTGGCTTGACAGGTCCTTGATGGATTTGTCGATCAAGGCGTCGGAAGCATCATCCTTCAAGCCGTCCTGCATCAGTTTTGCCGCTGCCGCAATGGCGACATCAACGGCGATGCCCTGTACTTCGGCAACCGCCTTTTCTTCTGCCTGACGGATTTTGGCTTCTGCCAGTTCCTGGCGACGGGCAAGCGAGGCTTCAAGCTCCGCGATGCTCTCTTTGCGCAGGATTTCCGCATCTTCCTTGGCGCGGGCGATGATGTCATCGGCCGTCTGCATAGCGTCATGCTGACGGCGCTGGAAATCGGCGAACAGCATCTGCGCATCTTCGCGCAGCTTCTTTGCCTCATCCAGCTCCACCCGGATTTTATCCGCCCGAGCGTCAAGCTGCTTTGCAATCAGCGGCGGGACCTTGAAATAGATCACCACAGCAATGAAGCCGAGAAAGGCGATGGCAACCCAAGTTTCCGGGTTATGAAGCATCACGCATCTCCCTTCATGTTGGCTTCCACAGCTGTCTTGACATCACTGTCAGAGACATCCAGGGCAACCAGCTTGCTGACCGCAGATTTCGCCGCATCCGTCGCAATTTCGCGGACATGGGAAAGCGCCGTTTCCTTGGCCTTCCTGATTTCGGCCTCCGCCTCTTTCGCCTTTTTGGCAAGCGTGGCGTCAAGCTCAGCCTTACTGGCCTCCTGCTCCTTCGCCATGGAATTTTTCAACTCGGAAACAATACCATGGGCCTTGGAGCGCGCATCAGCAAGGGCCGCTTCATATTCGGCCTTTGCCTTGTCCGCTTCCTCGCTCAGCCGCTTTGCTTCCTCCAGATCGGAGGAAATGCGGTTCTGACGCCCTTCCAGGACGCTCGAAACAGCGGGGATTGCAATCGTCGCCATCAGGAAATACAGGATGACGAAGGTGATTGCGAGCCACACTAACTGAGGCGGGTAATGGGCAACTTCTAATTGCGGCATAACGTATCCTCGGTCCTAATCGTTCAAGGGTTAATCAGCGAATTGCCGATTAGCCGAACATGATCAGGAAGGCGATAACCAGTGCGAACAGAGCGATAGCTTCCGTCAGAGCAAAGCCGAGCAGCACGTTACCGAAAACTTTCGGAGCGGCGGCGGGATTGCGGAGCGAACCGGAGATGTAAGATCCAAAGATATTACCGATACCGACGCCAACACCTGCGAGAGCGATCGTCGCGAGACCGGCACCAATCATTTTTGCGGCTTCTAATTCCATAACATTCTTCCTTCTAAATCAAGAACAACTCGTTTGTTGAGATAAGGCTAACTCAATGATGCAGGTGGAGCGCATCATTCAGATAGAGGCAAGACAGGACGGCAAACACATAGGCCTGCAACAGGGCGACCAGCAGTTCCAGTCCTGTCAGGACAACGATAAACAAAAACGGCATCCAGCCGAGCCAGAGGCCAAGCACGACAACGAAGCCGCCAAACACCTTGAGCAGCGTATGGCCGGCCAGCATGTTGGCGAACAGTCGCACCGACAGGCTGATCGGGCGCACGAAATAGGAGATGACTTCGATCGGTACCAGTACGATCAGAAGAATGAACGGCACGCCGCTCGGCACAAAGAAGCTGAGGAACTTGAAGCCGTGCTTGAAAATACCGATCAGGGTCACGCCAACGAAAACCACGGCGGCCATGGCGAAGGTGACGATGATCTGGCTGGTCACCGTAAAGGTATAAGGGATCAGGCCGATCACGTTGCAGAACAGGATGAACATGAACAGGCTGAAGATGAAGGGAAAGTATTTTCGTCCCTCGGAGCCTACATTATCCTTCAGCATGCCGGCGGTGAATTCATACATCAGCTCGGCCATCGACTGGAACCGGCCCGGAACCATGGCCCGCTTGCGCATGCCAACCGTCAGGAACAAGGTAATCGCGACGATTGCGATCACCATGAAAAGAGAGGCATTGGTGAAGGAGACATCAAGCCCGCCAATATTCATCGGAATGAGGCTTTTGATCTCGAATTGCTCAAGAGGACTATGTTCTGCCGCCACGATCGCTGTTCCCGCCGTTACTATTTCGTTTCAAAACTTACCGCCTTCAGGACGGATAGTCATTCCTCAAAATCGCTGGCATTCATGCGTTTGGCGGTTTTAAAGACGTTATATATGCCTACAACGCCACCGATAACCACAAATACCAACATCAACCAGGGCTTCGTTTCGAACCATCTGTCAAGTAGCCAGCCTAGGCCGCTACAAAACATCAAAGCGGCGACCATCTCGACAGACAGTCGCCAGGCTTTTCCCGCCGCACCGGACCGCTCGATTTCCAAGTCGCGGCTTTCCCAGGATTTCTCGTCCTGCTTCTGCCGCGCCTTTTCAAGCCGAGCTCTAAACTCCTTTTCTGAGGGAAGGTCCGGTCCGGTCATCCGTATCTCCAAAACGGGAAACAGCTAAACTGCCAATCCACCCCTACAGAAAGCGCGGGAAACATACGGTCTGCCCCCCGGAGTGTCAAGACCTTAGAAGTTCCTTTTTAACGACATAAAATATTGACTTCTCTGGCTTCGCTTAAGGATATGGCTTTGAACGCTCAGGCCGCAGTTTCCGTTATTTCCTTGGCCTGTTCCAGATCGACGGAAACAAGCTGCGAGACCCCGCGCTCTGCCATCGTCACCCCGAACAATCGGTCCATGCGGGCCATGGTGATGGGGTGATGGGTTACCACGAGAAAACGGGTGTCCGAATGCTCCGCAATTTTGATGAGCAGATTGCAAAGCCGCTCGACATTGACGTCGTCAAGTGGGGCATCCACCTCATCAAGAACGCATATCGGCGCAGGGTTGGTGAGGAACACCGCAAAGAGAAGCGCAACCGCCGTCAGGGCCTGTTCGCCACCAGAGAGAAGCGACATCAACTGCAGCTTCTTGCCGGGCGGGGAAGCCATGATCTCAAGGCCCGCCGCCAGCGGATCGTCGGATTCGGTTAAGGTGAGATGGGCGCTGCCGCCGCCAAAGACCTGCTTGAACAACTCCTGGAAATGCTGGTCCACTTGCTTGAAGGCTGCGAGAAGGCGCTGCCGTCCTTCGCGGTTAAGACTGGAAATTCCCTGCCGGAGCCGGGCGATGGCCGCTTCCAGATCCTGCCGTTCACTTGAGAGCGTTTGAAGTTGCTCCTCAACCTCCTTTGCCTCGATCTCGGCGCGAAGGTTGACCGGGCCCATGCCGTCGCGTTCCTTCTTGAGCCGTTCGACGCGGCGTTCGCTGTCGGCGACATCGGGGATCGCCTCATCCTCGCCGATATCCCCGGCGGCGCGGATCTGGTCAGGCTTGCAGTCAAGCTTTTCGCGAATCTGATCGCAAAGGCCGGTCAGGACCTGCGCAGTATGTTCGGTTTCCGATTGGTGGCGAACCCGTTCCTCCCGGCAGCTGGCGAGCGCTTCCTGACATTTCCGAAGGGCGGCGTCGCATTGGGCGAGGACCGATTCGGCCTCAGCCAGCTTATCGCGGGCCGACGCCCGGCCGCCTTCCGCGCGGGCGATTTCATCCATCAGGTCCGCGCGTTTCGCGGCAATTTCCTCTGGCTTGCCGTCAAGTTCCTTCAGTTCCTGATCGGTGGACTGGAACCGCATTTCAAGCTGGACGAAATGTTCGGCCATATTGCGGTTTCGATCGATCCAGGTGGCGATTTCCTGGTCGATCCCGGAAAGGCGGTCGCGCCGATGCGCGGCTTCGCGCTGTTTCTGATCCGATTCGCTCCGTTTTGCGGCGAGGTCCTCGCGCTCGGCCTGCAATTCTTCGCGCAAGCGTTCAATCTCCGCCCGGCTGTTGGCGCCGTCAGGAAGGGCGGCGAGCTGCGCCTCGTTCTCTTTCAGGCCCGCGGCAAGTCCTGCTTTTTCCGTTTCCAGCTCCTTTGCCGCATCGGTGAGGGAGGCAAGGCGTGATTGTTTCGCCGCTGCCCGGCGGATTTCCTCCGCCTGCTGCGCACGGAGTTTGGAAACCTCCTGCTCCTCGGTTCTGATCCGGGCGCGGAGTTCTTTTTCGGTCGCAATGGATTGCTGTAAAATTTCCGAGGCGCTTTTCAGCTCCCCTTGCGCCTTATCGAGCACCTTCTGTCGGTCGGCAAGCTCGCGCGTCACCTCTTCCAGGCGATTGCGCTGCTCAAGGCGGATAGCAGCGGCCGTTTTCGCACCGGCCTTTCGGGTATAACCGTCCCAGCGCCAGAGATCGCCCTCCTTGGAGACCAGTCTCTGGCCAAATTTAAGGGAGGCTTGCAATGCTGCGCCCTTAGACGCCTCGACAATCGCGATTTGCGAGAGCCGTCTTTCAAGTGCGCCATGGCCTTTCACGAATTTATCGAGGCTGGGCAAATTGCCATCGAAGTCCTGCGATGCCTTCGCCTCAATCGTCTGCCAGAAGACATCGGCCTCGCTTGCATCCGGGGCATCCAGCTCGTCGCCGAGCGCGGCACCCAGAGCCACTTCATAGCCGGAGGTAACGGTCAGGGCCTCGATAATCCCGGGCCATTCTCCGGCGTCGTTATTTTCAAGAAGACTGGAAAGAGCCTTTGCCTCCGCCTCCAGCCGGGTCACTTCGGTTTCCGCCTGTTTCACCTTGTCGCGGTTTGCGCGCTCGGCCTCATCGGCTTTCTGACGCGCCGCTTCTGCGGCCTCAGATGATTTCGTCAATTCCGCGAGCCTGGCAAGCCCGTTCTTTAGTGCGCTCTCGCCGCTCCCGTCACTGCCCGACTGCCCAAGCTCCACTTCAAGCCCGGCTTTTTCCTTCAGGGCATCATCAAGGCGGGCGGCGATACGGGAGAGTTGCGTGTTTTCCGTTTCGATCTGCCGGGTGAGGCTGTTACGTTCCGCCGTCTCAGCCGCAATGGTTTCGGTCTTTTTATCAAACTCCGCCTGTATTTCGTTGAGGGTCTTCTGCAGTGCATTGACCTCTTCACGAAGCTGCTCGGCAAGCGGTGTCTCATTCTCGCTCGCGGCTTCCAGTTCCTTTTTTTCAGCCTCCAGCCGAGTGACGGCTTCCTCCGCGTCCTTCTCGAGATTACGCTCGCGCACCATATCGCTCGAAATCTGGTTTTTCCGCTCTTCCAGCTGCTGCTTGGCGCGGCGGGCGCGTTCCTCCTCCTGATCGAGATTTTCCCGCGCAAGGGTAAGGCGGTGGACTGCAGCGGCGGCGGCGGCTTCCCGCTCCCGCA
>SBHH01000141.1 GCA_006226265.1 Alphaproteobacteria bacterium
TGGGGAATTCCGGCGGTAATAAAATATACTCTTTCGGCCTTCGCCGCCAGTCTCTGGTGCAGCCGCCCGGCGCAATCGCGAAATTCACGGGCGAGGGCATTGTCGGGCACGATGCCTTGCCCGACCTCGTTGGAGACGAAAATAACCGGTCCTTTTAGCTCATCGAGTATGGCGAGAAGCCGGTCAAATTCCGCCATGATATCCGATCCGCGCCCCATCAGGTTGCCAAGCCAGAGGGTCAGGCAGTCAACGAGGATGATATTATTTTCCAAGGAATGTTTTTGCAGCATGGTCGCAAGATCGATCGGTTCCTCGACCGTTGTCCAGTCCGGCCCGCGATCCTGCTGGTGGCGCTGGATGCGGGTTTCCATTTCCGCATCGTAAGCCTCGGCGGTCGCGAGATAGACTTTGGGAAGACCGCTTTCACGCGCGAGATTCTCGGCAAAATGGCTCTTGCCGGAGCGCGCGCCGCCAAGGACGAGGGTGATTTTGGGAAGGCTATCGCTCATTTTCACATCCCGTCGATCAGATGAATGAAGGAGCCCGCGATCCGTCTCTCAATCGCGCCGGTGAGGCCGAGTGGCGCGCCTGTTGCATCCTCAATCTCGAAAAGCGGTGTCGTGGCCTCGTTGCTCACAAGGCTCGCGTAATGAAATTCATGCGCGGCGAAGCGGGCATCTTTATTCCCGAGAATGCAATTTTGGGTGAGTCGCGCCTTGCGATAGCCGAGATGTCGTTTCGGCGCGGCGAAGGATGTCGTGACGGGGAGAAGGTTCAGCATCTCATGCGTCGCGCCGTCCCGGTCCGTGAGACTGCGGCCAAGCGCCATGAAGCCGCCGCATTCGCCATAAATAACTTTGTCCGATGTGGCGGTTTTCTGCATTCCTGCCTTGAACTTTGTGGCAGAGGCGAGCTTTCCGGCATAAAGCTCGGGATATCCGCCTGGAAGAAAGATGGCGTCGGCCTCCGGCGCGGGCGCCTCATCGGCAAGTGGGGAGAAGAAGGAAAGCGTCGCTCCTTGCCTGCGCCAGCTCGCCATAAGATGCGGATAGAGAAAGGCGAAGGCGTCATCCTCCGCAATCGCGATATGTTGTCCGAGCGGGGCGAGGCCGCCCCCGCGTGTCTCCGGAAGATCGGCGGGTCTTGCAAGACCTGCGATCTGTTCAAGGTCCGCATGGGCCGCGACATGGGTGGCGGCGGCCTCCAGAAAGACTTCAATATCCTGCCGCTCCCGCGCCTGTTGGAGGCCGAGATGCCGGTGTTCGAGTTGGAGGGCGGGATTGAGCGGGATCGCACCCAGCATGGGAATGCCCGCCTTTGCCGCCGCTTGCTTCAGCATCTCCACATGGCCGCCGCCGCCCACCCGATTGAAGAGGACGCCTGCGAGCCGAAGATCGGGGCGGTGCCGGTCGAAGCCTTCGAGAAGCGCGGCAACGCTCGCCCCTTGCCCCTTCGCATCGACAATCAGGAGGACGGGGAGGGACCAGCGGCTCGCAAGATCGGCGGTCGAGCCGGTTCCGTCGCGCGCGCCATCGAAAAGGCCCATGACCCCCTCGCCGATGATGAGATCGGCATCATCAGAGACATCGCGGAGGACGGCGGTTTGGCTTTCCTCCCGCATCGCCCAGGGATCGAGGTTGAAGCAGGGCCGCCCGCTCGCGGCGGCATGAAAGGCGGGATCGATATAGTCCGGCCCCGCCTTGAAAGAGGCCATTCGTCGCCCGGAATTCCTGAAGGCGCGGAGCAGCGCGAGCGTAAGGACGGTCTTGCCGGAATTGGAGGCGGGCGCCGCAATCACGAGGGCAGGGGCCGTCTCTGGCATCAGTCTTCCGCCGCCTGTTGGCCCGCCAGAAAGCGGCCGTACCAGTCGAGGGTTTCCTGATATTGGACAACCTCCCCGATCACAACAAGCGCCGGGGGCTTGAGGCCGCTTTGCTCGGTCTTCTCGGCAATATGCTCAAGATCGCTCACCAGAACTTTTTGCTCCTCCGTCGTTGCCTTGAAGACAACGGCGACGGGCTCGTCTTTCGCGCGGCCAAAGCCGATCAGATGCCTGGTGATGGTCGCGAGATGCTTGACCGCCATATAGAGCACGATGACCGGCGATCCCTTGGCGAGATGCTCCCAGTTCATATTAGGGACCTCGCCGGTCGCATCATGGCCGGTAAGGAAGGTGACGGCGGAATTCGTCTCCCGATGGGTGAGCGGTATACCCGCGAAGGCAAGGCCGCCGACACCTGACGAGATGCCCGGAATGACGCGGAAAGGAACGCCATGCGCCGCGAGGGTCAATGCTTCCTCTCCCCCCCGGCCGAAGATATAGGGGTCGCCACCTTTAAGGCGGAGAACCTTCTTCCCTTCTTTTGCCAGGGCAATCAGCCGTTCGGTGATGTCGGTCTGCTTCGGCGATGGCTTGCCGCCCCGTTTCCCGGCATATTCAAGGATGGTATCCGGCCCGGTCAGCGCGAGAATATCCTTCCCTACCAGTGCATCATAGACCAGCACATCGGCCTGGTGGAGCGCTTCGTAGGCATAGAGAGTCAGCAAGCCGGCATCGCCGGGACCTGCGCCCACCAGCCAGACGGAGCCCGGCTCGAACGCCGGCATTTTGCGTGTAATATCTTTCATGGTTCTCTCTTTTACACATCTAGGCCGATGACGCCTAGCTATCTGTTCCGTCGCCGCTTATAAATGTTCCGATGAAGGAAAAAAATGCAAAAGAGTTGCGCTATGGATGGACAACGGGGGCCTGTGCCACCGCCGCCACGAAGGCTGCGCTCACCGCATTTCTGGGCGGCGGTTTTCCCGATCCAGTGACCATCACGCTGCCGCGCGGACAAACCCCGTCATTTGCGCTGGCGAGCGAGGAAAAGGGCGGGGATTTCGCGCGGGCCAGCATCATCAAGGATGCCGGGGACGATCCCGACGTCACCCATCTCGCCCGCATCATCGTGACGGTGCGAAAAAGCGCAAGGGGCATCCATTTCCGCGCGGGCAAAGGCGTCGGTACAGTGACGCGCGAAGGCCTGCCCATCCCGGTGGGGGAGCCTGCCATCAATCCTATCCCGCGCGAGATGATGATGGGCGTGGTGGCAGAGGTGACTGCCGCCTTCAATGCGCCCGCAGATATCGAGATTGAAGTCGGCATCGAAAACGGCGCGGAGCTTGCCCGTCATACCATGAACGGCCGCCTTGGCATTCTGGGCGGACTTTCCATTTTAGGCACCACGGGGATTGTTGTGCCCTATAGCTGTGCCTCCTGGATCGCGTCGATCCATCGGGGGGTGGATGTGGCGCGTGCGGCCGGCGAAGCGCATCTCGCCGCCAGCACAGGCTCGACCTCCGAAAAGGCGGTGGCTGCGCTTTATGATCTCTCCGAAGTTGCGCTCCTCGATATGGGGGATTTTGCGGGCGGCGTCCTCAAATATATCCGTAAATGCCCGGTGGAGCGTCTTTCCATTGCGGGCGGTTTCGCCAAGATCACCAAGCTCGCGCAAGGCAGCATGGATCTTCATTCGGGCCGGAGCGAGGTGGATTTTACCTGGCTTGCAGAGCGCCTTATGGAGCTTGGTGCGGAGGAGACGTTGATCGAAAATGCGCGCGCCGCCAATACGGCGATGCAGGTGCTGACAGAGGCAAGCGCCGCGAATATCCCGCTTGCCGATCTCGTTGCGGAAAAGGCGCGCGCTGTCGCGCAGGATATTGCGGGACCCGAGACGCGCATCGAGGTTCTCGTTTACAGCCGGGCGGGAGAGCTTACGGGGCGGTCCCATGGTTAAGCGCGAGACCATCCTTCTGATCGGCGGCACGCATGAGGCCGTCGCGCTCAACGCGGCCTTGTCGGAAAAAAAAGGCATTCGCCTTATCACTTCCCTCGCCGGACGGACATCCGCGCCCGTGAAACTGAAGGGGGAGGTTCTAATGGGCGGCTTTGGTGGCCTCGACGGTTTTGACCGCCTTCTTCGTGCTGAGGAAATAACTCGCGTGATTGATGCGAGCCATCCTTTCGCCGCGCGCATCACGGAAACCGCCTTCACTTGTGCCAGATCGGCGGGCATTCCCTATCTCCGGCTTTGCCGTCCGGCCTGGGTTGAGCAGCCGGATGACCAATGGATCAGGGCTGGAAACCTTGCCGATGCTGCAGGAAAAATCGGCTTCCATAAGCGTATTTTCCTTACCATCGGACGGCAGGAACTGGCGGCGTTCGAGGGGGCAACGGATAAATTCTTACTTGTCCGGTCCATCGAGAAAGGCGATTTCACACCCGAAAAATCCGAAGTGGCCTTCCTGCAGGCACGCGGGCCTTTTTCCGTTGACGATGAAATCGCCCTGATGACAGAGCATAGGATCGACCTGCTGGTCAGCAAGAACAGCGGCGGCGCAGCGACCTATGCGAAGATCGAAGCCGCGCGGCGCCTAAAGCTGCCCGTCCTGATGATTGACCGGCCCCAGGAGCCATCTGCGGATACTTACGCTTCCGTCAAAGAGCTTCTCGCCGCGCTTACATAATCGCGGTTCAGGCTTTGCGTTTCGGACGGAGTACATGCACATGATCCGCATGATAAAGCGCGCTGTCGCGATATTCCTTTGCCTCCAGCACGCGGCCGACGATGATAAGGGCTGTTCGGGTGATCTTCTCTGTGCGGACCTTTTCCCGGATATCGGCGAGGGTGCCCCGGATAATTGTCTCGTCCGGCCAGCTTGCGCGGAAGACAACGGCGACCGGGCAATCCGAGCCGTAATGGGGAATAAGATCGGCAGTAACGGCGCGCAAATTCCGCACCGACAGATGAATGGCAAGGGTCGCGCCCGATTTGCCGAGGGTGTCGAGATCCTCGTTATTCGGCATCGCCGTCGCTTTCATCGAGGTGCGGGTCAGGATCACTGTCTGGCTTACCTCGGGCAGCGTGAACTCGGTTTTAAGTGTTGCCGCAACGGCGGCGAAGGCGGGCACGCCCGGCGTGATCACATAATCGATGCCGAGCTCGTCCAGGCGACGCATCTGCTCCCCGATGGCACCATAAAGCGAGGGATCGCCCGAATGCAGCCGCGCGACATCGAGGCCCTTTTCATGGGCGGCCACCATCTCGGCGATGATGTCGTCGAGGGTCAGGGGCGCGGTGTCAATGATGCGTGCCTCCTTCGGCGCATGGGTCAGGATTTCCTCCGGCACCAGAGAGCCCGCATAAAGGCAGACGGGGCAGGCGGCAATCTGGTCGCGCCCGCGTAAAGTGATAAGATCGGCGGCACCCGGTCCGGCGCCGATAAAATAGACGGTCATTTCTCTGTTCCTGTTTTTGAGGTGCCGGGAAGATGCTTTCCGGCATAACCCCGCGGTGTATAGACCCATTCCTTCGCGCCGGACTGGCTTACCGTCCGGCGGCTCTCGCTCGATCCCACCATGACGAGGGTGAGCATGTCGATCTGGTCTGGATCGAGATCCTGCAAATCAACAAAGCTGACATTCTCCGTCTCCCGGCCGAGGTTGCGGGCGATGATGACGGGCGTGTCGGTGGGGCGGTGTTCAAGAAGAATTTTCTTCGCCGCATGAAGCTGCGTGCGCCGCTTCATCGAGACAGGATTATAAAAGGCGATGACGAAATCCCCTTCGGCGGCGGCGGTAATGCGCCGTTCGATCACTTCCCACGGGGTGAGAAGATCGGAGAGGGAAATCGTGCAGAAGTCATGGCCGAGCGGTGCGCCGCTCCGGGCGGCGGCGGCCTGCAGCGCGGAGATGCCGGGCGTCACTTCAATATCAAGGCGGCTCCAGGCGGGATTATCGCCCCGTTCGATCAGTTCAAAGACCAGCGTCGCCATGGCGTAAATGCCGATATCGCCCGACGAGATGAGCGCGACATTCTTCCCCTCCGCCGCGAGATCGAGGCTTGCGCGTACGCGCAGCTCTTCCTCGCCGAGGCCGAAGTCATGGCGCGTCTTGCCTGCGATGCTGTCGCCCAACAGATCGAGATAAAGCCCGTAGGCGACAAGATCGGTGGCCTCATCGATCAGGCGGCTCGCCTCGGATGTGCGCCAGGCATCCTGTCCGGGACCGATGCCGATGACGGAAAGCTTCCCCTGCATCCGGCCAAGGTGGGCAGGGTCAAGCGGCGCGGGCGCTTCGGCAATCGCGAGGGTTGCGCGCTTCGATTTCTGCTTGGCAAGGATCAGGGCACCATCCGGGCCGACGCTTGCAAGCGCCGCCCCCTCCGAGACACCATGGCATCCGACTTCCCTGAACACGATATCGGACGGGGTTTGAAGGCGCGGGGTTTCGGCCTCCAGCGTTGCGGCCACGAAGAAGCGGGGCGCAAGGCCGAAATGCCGGGCAAGCGCATGAACCGCCGCCTCATCCGCTTTCACATCGATGGAGGCAACAACCCCGACGGAAAAGGGGCTTAAGTTCTGTTGGGCAAGCGACGCTTTCGCAAGGCCGATAAGCTCCGCCGCGTCCGCATTCCGCTCGCAGCCCGCGCCAATGGCGAGGGTCTTCGGATGATAGACAAGCCGTCCCTTGTCGCCCGGCACGGCTTTTGTCGTCACGTCGATGGTAAGCGTACCATCCTCGGCAAAGGGAAGATCCGATTCCGCGAGCCATTCATGAACGCCGTTCAGAAAAATATGCTCACCTGCAAGAAGGCGGGCGGTGAAAGTCTTCATATCTTCGGGATTTGCGAGGGCGAGCCCGGCGGGCGGCTCATCCAGCGCGATATTGAAGCGAAGATCGCTCGCGGTCGTGACCGCCGCATGGCCCTTCAAATGCGCGGCGATTTCGCGCGCGAGCCGGTTCGCGCCATGATGACCCCCCAGAAGCGGCACGGCGCTTGCGCCATCTTCGGCCAATGCGATGACCGGTGGCTCCCGCCGCTTGTCTTTCAGGGCGGGGGCGAGACAGCGGATCAGGATGGCAGAGGCGCAAAGGCCGATGATCGGTGCGCCGCTCCGGAAGAGCTCTTGCAAATGGGCGGCGGTTTGCGGAAAGGCAATATCCGGCTCCGTCACCCGGCCCTTGAGTCCATGGATGAGGGCTTCGGGATATGCTTCCTGCAGTTTTTCGGCCGTCTCCCGTCCGCTGTCGGACAGAAGTACAATGGCCATCGGCGGGGTCATTTCCATGCCTGCCCCCTTTTATGGATGAGGATCATCGAGAAATAGGGCGCGGCATCTTCCGGCACCTCGTCGAGGGGGAGGATTTTCTCCGCCTCCATCGTTGCGCGCTCGATATAACGGGCTTTATCCATAAGGCCGAGATCGCTGATGACCTTGCGCACGCGGGCGAAATGCCGTCCGACTTTCATGATGGCGGCGCTGTCTGTCTCCTGAAGCCGGGCGGCCAGCACATCGGAGGGGAGCGGCGCGGGCAGCACCGTCAGGATATCATTTCGTGCCGACAGGGGGGATTGCAGCGCGGTCGCGCAGGCCGTGAGCGACGAGACGCCCGGCACCACCTCCACCGGGTAATCTTCTGCGATCCGGCCAAAGAGATACATGAAGGAGCCATAGAAGAAGGGATCGCCCTCACATAGGACGACGACATCCTGCCCGGCCTTCAAATGCGTGCCGATCTCCGCCGCCGCCGTATCATAGACGGCTTGCGCCGGGGCGCGTTCCACCGTCATCGGGATGCGGATGGCAATCTCCGTCTTCGGCGCGTCGAGATGCGGCGCAATGATCGCGCGGGCGAGGCTGTCGCCATCCTCCAGCGCCGGATAGGCGAGCACGGGCGCGGCCTGCAGCAGTTTCAGCGCCTTCAAAGTGATCAAGTCCGGATCCCCGGGTCCGATCCCGAGGCCGTAAAGGGTGCCTGTCATTCTTTTACCATTCGTAACTGTGTAACCTGCCGGAAGGGCTTCCAGCCCGTGAAGCCGCCGATTTCGCCGGCCCGCGCAAAATTAAGCCGGATAAGGCTGCCCCCCTTAGCGCCGTAAAGATCGAAGAGTCTTGCTTCCCCCTCCATCGTCACGGCATTGGCAACGAGCCGTCCGCCGGGCTTAAGCGCATCAAACGTAGTCTCGAACACGCCCGGATGCGTGACGCCGCCGCCGATAAAAACGGCATCGGGGGCCTCCAGCCCTTTAAGAGCCGCGGGCGCGACGCCTTCGACGATTTTTAGCTGCGGCACGCCGAGGGTGCGACGGTTTTCTTCGATAAGCGCGAGGCGATCTTGCCGTGTCTCAATCACGACGGCGCAGTTCAAGGGGTGCATGCGCATCCATTCGATGGCGATGGAGCCGCATCCTGCGCCGATATCCCAGAGAAGTTCGCCAGGGTTGGGGGCGAGGGCGGAGAGGGTCACACTCCGGACTTCCTGCTTGGTGAGTTGGCCATCATGAGCGAAGGCCGTGTCGGGGAGCCCTGGCGTGCGGGTAAGGCGCATGACATTGGGTCCCGCCTTGCATTCAATGGCAAGGGTATTGAAATCGCGAAAAGCTTTGCCCCCAAGATCGGCGGCAGTGGCACCGAAAATCTTTTCTTCGATCCCGCCCATATGTTCAAGGATGGTAAGGCGACTTTCCCCATATCCCATCCGGGTCAGGAGCGCTGCAACATCGGCGGGCGTCCTGCCACTGTCGGAAAGGGCGAGGAGCCTTGCCCCGTCCCGCAAATGCGCGTTCAGAAGGTCAAGCGGGCGGCCATGCAGGGTCAGGCAGTCGGTCCGGTTAAGGTCCCAGCCGAGCCGGGCGGCGGCCAGACTGAAAGCGGAGAGCGATGGGAAAATCGCCATCTCTTCGGCTTTCAGTCGCTTTGCGAAGGTAACGCCGATGCCATATTGCATGGGATCGCCGGTCGCGAGGATGCAGATTTTCTCTCCCCGGCGCGAAAGAACCTCCTCGACCAGAACCATCAGCGGACTTGGCCAGCTTTTTCGCTCCCGCCCATCATCCGGCAGCATGGCAAGATGCCGCTCCCCGCCGATGAGAAGGCGCGCCTCCGCAATTGCCTTTTTGGCGGCGGTGGAAAGGGGCTCAAGCCCGTCTTCCCCGATCCCGACGATGGAAAGCCAGGTGCTCATGCGCTGCCTCCCGCAAGGCCTGCGGCAGCATTGAGCGCGGCGGCGGCCATCGCGCTTCCGCCTTTCCGGCCCCTGAGCGTGATATAGGGAAGGTCGAGGCGGCTCTCGATCACCGCCTCCTTCGATTCGGCCGCGCCAACGAAGCCCACGGGAAAGGCGAAAAGGGCGGCGGGTTTTGGCGCATCGCCCGCTTCCAGCATTTCCAGAAGATGAAAAAGCGCGGTCGGGGCGTTGCCGAAAACAAGAACAGCACCGTCCAGATGCTCCCGCCAAAGTTCGATCGCGGCGGCGGAACGGGTGGTGCCAAGTTCCTCGGCGAGGGGGCGGACACGCGCATCGTTCAGGGTGCAGATCACCTCGTTGCGTGCGGGCAGCAGGCGTCGGATGATGCCCTGTTTCACCATCTCGCAATCGGCGAGGATCTTGGCGCCGTTTTGAAGCGCCGTGATTGCCGCCTCCGGCAGTGCGTCATCGAAGGCGAGCTCCGAGACGATTTCCGGCATGCCGCAGGCATGAATGATGCGCGTCGCGATCCCCTGCATTTCCGGCGAAAAGCCTGAGAAATCTGTCGCCGCGCGGATGGCCGCGAAGGATTTCTCGTAAATCGCCTGGGGATCGCGCAAATAATCGTACATCGGTCCTCTAGCGTCCCTTCTTCATGCTGACCGGCCCGAGCGGATGATCCGCATGGGGGTAGGGATGATGGTGATGCCCGTGATCATGTGAGTGATCGTGCCCATGGTCATGTGAGTGATCATGCGAATGGTCATGGGAATGACCTTCCTTCGCGTTCAGCCCCTCCACATGATGATGATGGCTTTCCTGTTTCAGGCCGACCTCATCCTCGAAGCCAAGCGCCTGTTCGCGGTATTTGCACATGCCGCAGTTCATATTGTTGGTGCCCGCAAGGATTTCCGTAACCCGCTCGGCAAAGGCATCGAGCACCAGCGGATGATCGTTGAGATAGGGCGCCTTGATAAATTCGATATCGGGATGGGCCGCCGCAACCTTGTCCGTATAATCATAAATGCGGTTCACCAGAATGCCGGTAAAGAGGAAATAGGGGAAGACGACGATCCGTTTGTAGCCAAGCCGTGCGGCATGCTCCAATCCCGGCTCGACCAGCGGGAAAGTGACGCCGGAATAAACCGTCTCGCCCCAGCCGAAGCCAAGCCCTTCCCAGAGGAGGCGCATGACCTTGGTGACATTCGAATTGGCGTCGGGATCGGAGGCGCCCCGGCCGACGACGACCAGCATCGTCTCATGCATGGGAACCTGCGTGTCCGCCGCCTCCAGAGCCTCACGGATGCGATCACCCGCCGCGCGGATCATCTTGAGATCGATGCCAAGCTCTCGGCCGTAAGTTATGGCCAGGCCCTCATGCTCGGCTGCATAGCGGTTGAGGACGGAGGGGATGTCGTTCTTCGCATGGCCCGCCGCGAACAGCATGCCCGGAATGGCGAGGATATGGTCATGACCGCTTTCCCGGAGGCGGTCCAGCCCGTCGCGGATAATCGGCGTTGCAAATTCAAGGAAGCCGGAATCCACCTGATATTGCGGTAGACGTTCAGCAATGCCTTTTGCAACGGCGGCGAACTCGGTCACTGCCCCTTCGTCGCGGCTGCCATGCCCGCAGACCATTACGCCGTATTTTTCCGTCATCTCATGCTCCTCTGCAGGCGGAGGCCTGCGCCGTGTGGTTTATTAGCGGGTGACCGATCTGAATGCCACCAATTTCAGGATTGACGAAGCGTCCCGCGCCAATCATCTTTTGCCGATGTCCGGCATGTTCTTCAATTCCAGCTCCGCCTTTTTTGCGCCCCCGCTCGTCATTCTGCTGGCACTTCTCATCGATGCGCTGGCGGGCGACCCGGCCTGGCTCTATCGCCTTATCCCGCATCCGGTCGTTCTGATCGGTAACGGGATCGGGTATCTCGAGAAAAATTTCAATTCCGATACGGTCATTTTTAAAGGCGGCTCCCGTCCCGCCACTGAGTTGGAGCGGGTGGGCAAGGGCGCGAAGGTGAGCCTGATCGTCATTCTCGCTGTCGGCGCGGTCGGTTATTTCATCGCCGCCCTCTGCGATGAATTCGTTCTGGGCCCGATTGTCCTCGCTTTGCTCGCAAGCAGCCTGCTCGCCTGGCGAAGCCTGTTCGATCATGTCCGGGATGTGGCGGAGGGCCTGCGGCAAAGCCTTGATGCGGGCCGCGCGGCCGTCTCGCGTATCGTCGGGCGCGATCCCGAGAGTTTGGATGAAGCCGGAGTTGCTCGCGCAGGAATCGAAAGTTTGGCCGAAAATTTCTCCGATGGCACCATCGCGCCACTTTTCTGGTTCGCCTTTTTGGGGCTTCCCGGCCTCTGTGCCTATAAGGCGATCAATACCCTCGACAGCATGATCGGTCACCGGAATGAGCGATATGAATATTTCGGAAAATTCGCTGCCCGTCTCGATGATGCGGTGAATTATGTCCCGGCGCGCCTCACCGGTTTCCTGATCGCGGGCGCAGCGTTGTTTGTGGAGGGCGCGGATGCGCGGGGTGCCTTCGCCGCCATGTTCCGCGATGCCCCGACCCATCGAAGCTTCAACGCCGGCTGGCCCGAAGCGGCAATGGCGGGTGCCCTTCATATCGCCCTCGCCGGTCCCCGGAATTACGGGGGCGAGATCATCGAGGATCACTGGATGAACGAGGCGGGACGGCGCGACGCGACCCCCCAGGATATTGAGGCCGCGCTCCGGCTTTACCGTGTCGCGGGCGGACTTGCCATGGCGCTTCTGGTGATCGAGGCAGGGCTTATATCTCTGCTGGTCAGATAGCGCCACGGGCCACCTCCAGCATCGCATCTAGATCGAGATGCTTTTCCATATGATCGGCAAGTTTATCGAGAGTTTCCTCGACAAGCCCTTCAAAATTCTCGAGTCTTTCTTTTCGTAATTTAAACCGGTTAATAAAATTATTCCGGAATTCATCGCTTGCGAACAGGCCATGAAGATAGCCACCCATGACCCGTCCGCCTTTTGAAATCGCCCCGTCGGGACCGGATGGAAGATCGAGAAACGGCTTCTTTAACGCAGGGCCTTCGGTCCGGCCGACATGCATGTGATAGCCCCGGACGGGCGCGCCGGTGAGATGTTCGGTGCCCGTTTCCTCAACCAGCTTTTTATCATCGGTCAGCACTGTCGTGAGGTCGAGCAGGCCAAGCCCTTCGACGGTTCGGGCGGATCCTTCGATCCCGCCGGGGTCGGACAATTCCCGACCCAGCATCTGATAGCCCGCACAAAGACCGATGAGCGTTCCGCCCTGCCGGACATGGGCCTTGATATCGATATCCCAGCCCTGTTCACGGATAAAATCCATATCGGCGAGCGTCGCCTTGGAGCCTGGCAGGAGGATGACATTGACGCCCGCCGGGATCGCTTCGCCCGCCCGCACCATCTGAACAGAGACATCGGGCTCCGCCAGCAGCGGATCGAGATCGTCGAAATTCGCGATGCGCGAAAAGACCGGCACGGCGAAGCGGATTTTCCCCTCCCGTGGCGCGCGCGCCGTGAGGGAGAAGGCATCCTCCGGCGGCAGGCGGTGGGCATCGGCGAAATAGGGCAGGACGCCGAAACTTTTAAGGCCGGACGTCTTATCAATGATCCTGATCCCGTCATCAAAGAGCGAGAGATCGCCTCGGAACTTGTTGATGAGATAGCCCTTGGTGCGGGCTTTCTCGGTCTCCGAGAGCAGAAGATGCGTGCCCGCGACTTGCGCAATGACGCCGCCCCGGTCGATGTCTCCGACCAGGATAACGGGTACGTCGGCGGCCTCGGCAAAGCCCATATTGGCAATGTCATGGGCGCGAAGATTGACCTCCGCCGGGCTCCCCGCCCCCTCTATAAGAACGAAATAAGGCC
>SBHH01000343.1 GCA_006226265.1 Alphaproteobacteria bacterium
CTTTTGCCGGAGCCCTTTTCCGGCCATTTGCGGCTGGAAAATTCAGCTTGACAGGAGCAGGCGCTCTCGCTAATTTTGGTCTTAAATAAGAACAAAATTCTTATATCAGAACAAAATAGCTTATTAAGCGATCAAAAATCGCTTTTACTGGGTGATCTTGTCAGATCAGCAGCCATGTTTCGGCAAAATGGAAGCCTTGTTTTGGGAATCAGGAAAAGACGAGGGAGGTTCGTGAATGTTGTTTCGAAGCTTATTCTTTGCCCCTGCAAACAGGCCCGATCTGCTGGCCAAGTTCCCAAGGTTTTCGGCCGATTGCTATGCGGTTGATCTGGAAGACGGCACGCCGCCTGATGACAAGATAGCCGCGCGCGAAGCACTCGCCGGAAATATCGATATGCTGAGAAAGGCCGATGTCAAAGGCCTTGTCTATGTGCGTGTGAATGAACCGGGCTCCTCTTTCTTTGATGAGGATGTTGCGGCGGCCGTTAAATGCGACATTGACGGTATTATCATTCCCAAGCTGGAAACTCCGGAACAATGCGATCCGATTATTTCCGCCATTGCAGCGGCCGAGAAGGCGGATGCCGGGAAACGTCCTGTCCGCATCATGGGCGGGATCGAATCCATGCTGGGTGTCGTGAATGTCAATGAGCTTTGCCGCGCGAATGATCGGATGAGTTCGGTCTTCTTTGGTGCGGAAGATTATGCATCGGACCTTGGGGCCCGCCGGACGAAGGAGGGGGATGAAGTGCTCTATGCCCGCTCCCGCGTTGTGCTGGCGGCGAAGGTTGCCGGGATCGTCGCGATCGATCAGGCGGTCATCGACGTGCGGAATGACGAACAATGCCGGACCGATGCGAGCAAAGGACGTGATCTCGGCTATGAAGGCAAAATATGCGTCATTCCCCGGCAAATTGATATCTGTAACCGTGTCTATGCACCAACGGACGAAGAGGTTGCGGAGGCGGAAGAAGTCGTCGCGGTCTACAGAGATGCCATGTCGAAAGGCATCGGGACGATTGACTTCAAGGGAAAGATGATTGACGGCCCGCTTCTCAAGCGGGCAGAGGCAACTCTCGTCATTTCGGCAATCATCAAAAAGCGGGAGAGTGCCTGATGCGCGAACTTGTCATATCGGAACTGGATTTATCCGGCCTTATCAAAAAGTCGGAAACGGTGATGTGGGGCAATGCCTGCGCGGAGCCGCTGACCTTGACCGAGGCGCTGGTCGCGCAGCGGAAAAGCCTGGATAATGTCAATGTCTTCATGGCTTCGGCTTTCTCAAACACTTTCTCGCCGGAGCATGCCGAGGACTTGACATTTATTTCGACCGGCGGGGTCGGCAGCGCAGGCGTTCTCACGAAAATCGGCGCATGCGACGTGATCCCCTGTCACGTGTCCCAGGTCGCGGGCTATATCGAGATGGGAAAAATTCCCTGCGATGTCGTCTTCGTCCAGGTCAGCCCGCCGAACGAGCGCGGCGAATACAGTCTGGGTGCGACCAGTGATTTCATCTATACCGCTGTTAAAAAGGCGCGGCTTGTCATCGCGGAGGTCAATAGCCAGACACCCCGGACAATCTGTGCGCAGCCTTTGACGGCGGAAGATATCGATTTCTGCATTTATTCCGACCGCCCGATGGTCGAGATGCAGTCAGCGACGGTTACGGATATCGATCGCAGGATTTCCGAGTTTGCCCAGCCCTTCATTCCGGAGAAGGCGACGCTTCAGGTCGGCATCGGCGGGGTTCCCGAAGCCCTGATGGCGGCTCTATGCTCCAGGCGTGGTCTTGGCATTCACTCCGGCATGATTGGCGATAGTGTCGTAGATCTTGTCGAGGCGGGAGCGGTTACGAACGAGCATAAGGAGATCGACCCCGGTATCATTATCACGGGCGCGCTGATTGGGACAAAGAAGCTGTATGACTTCGCGGACAATAATTCCTTGCTCCGGATGGAGCCAGCCTCTGTCACCCATGATATCCGGGCCGTGGCGCAGCTTTCGAACTTTGTGTCCATGAACTCCGCCCTTGAAGTTGATTTGACTGGGCAGGTGAATGCCGAAGGAATCGGTGCGAAATATTTTGGCAGTGTCGGCGGGCAGGTGGATTATGTCCGCGCGGCGGGCCTTTCGCGGGGCGGATGTTCCCTCATTACTCTCAGAAGCTCGGCCAAGGGCGGCGCGATCAGTAAGATCGTTTCCCGCCTGTCCGGACCGGTCACGACGCCACGAAGCGATGTCGGCGTGATCGTGACCGAATTCGGCGCGGCGGACCTTCGCGGGCTTCCGCTTTCCCGGCGGATGAAGGCCATGATTTCCATCGCGCCGCCCGAACATCGCGAACGGCTTGAACGGGAAGCCTATGAACTGACAAAACTAAGCGCTTAACAGGGAGAGAAGATGCGGTAGAGTTGGAAACCGGAAGAATTCTGTAATTTGCCGAAAAACAAGAACAACAGGCATTTCATCAGGCATCTTGCATCCGGGATCAGGCTCTCCGCATCGCATTCATAACAAGAAGGAAACCGGCCATGACAGAAGCCATACTGTTCGAAGAGAAGGACGATATTGCCGTCATTACCATAAACCGCCCCAAGCAGTTGAACTCGATCAACAAGGATGTCCGTGAAGGATTGCTTGCGGCATGGGAAAGGTTTGAACAATCCCCCGATCTGAAAGTCGCCATCCTGACGGGCTCCGGTGAAAAGGCATTCTGCGCTGGCATGGACCTGAAAGAGGCGGCCGATGCCATGCTTGGCGTTCTGGCGCGGGACTTTATCCCGATTGTCGGCGACAGCGTGACGGTGACTAAGCCGATTATCGCGGCGGTCAACGGCTTCGCCTTTGCAGGGGGCTGGCTTTTCGCCCAGATGTGCGATCTGTGTATCGCGTCGGAGAATGCTGTTTTCGGGATCACCGAGGCGAAGGTCGGACGGGGCATGCCCTGGGCCGCGCCGCTTGGCAATATGATCCCGCCGCGCGTGATGATGGAGCTGCTGCTGACGGGCGATCCGCTGCCAGCCCAAAGGGCGCTTGAAATCGGCTTCGTCAACAAGGTGGTGCCGATCGCCGAGCTGCTTCCCGAAGCCATGGAAATGGCGCGGAGAATTGCGGCAAACGCGCCGCTAACTGTCAAGGCCGCGAAGGAGCTGGTCTATCTCTCCTCGGAAATGGGGCGGGGGGCCGCTTTGCGCGCCGCTTATCACCTGTTTGAGCCGGTCTATCGAAGTGAAGATGCCCTTGAAGGTCCGAGAGCCTTTGGAGAGAAGAGGGCGCCGAAATGGCAGGGCAAGTGATCCTGATGCGAAAGGGAGGAACCGCGGCATGATGGAGAAGATCGATCATGTGATTACGACGGTGGAGAAGAGCATCCTGACGCTGTCCTGCATCTGTCTGTTCGGCATCATGATCATTGTGACGGTCGACGTGGTGATGCGATATCTGTTTTCATCGCCGCTTGGCTGGTCCTATGACCTGATTTCGCTTTATCTTGCGACGCTTTTGTTTTTCGCCGCGGTCTCGGATACCTTCCGCCGCGGCAGCCATGTGAAGATTGAGCTGTTTGACAAGCTGGGTTCCGTCCGGGTCCGGGCGGTTCTGGAGGCAATCGGCTTTCTTTCGGCGCTTGTTCTCTTCTACATCATGTTTCAGGTCAGTCTGGAAGACGGTGTGAATAGCTTTCTGGGCGGAGATGTGATCAGCGGGGCCATCGCCTGGCCGACATGGTTACAATATTTATTCGCCTCTTTCGGTTTTGGTCTGCTCTCCATCCGTATTCTGTTCACGATTGCGGAACGGATACAGGTCGTCGTAACGGGAGTGTCCCTTTCCCGTGCCGTCGAGCATCTGGAATAGGGAGATCCTGAAATGATGATGTTTCTTGGTATCCTTGTTCTGCTGGTCATGCTTGTTTTCGGCATGCCGGTCGCTTTCGCGCTTGGGATTGCCGGTATGGCGGGACTTTTCACGATCGGCGGCCTGCCCATGGTGGAAGGCGTTCTCCGGACGGTCGCCTTGTCGACGACGTCGTCCTATGAGCTTCTGACCATTCCGATGTTCATCCTGATGGCGGAGTTCATTATCGTCAGCCGCATTGCGGATGAACTTTTCGATTGCGCCGCCACCTGGATCGGACGGACGCCGGCGGGACTTGCCATTTCGACGGCGATTGCCGGGGCGGGCTTCGGCGCGATTTCAGGATCGAGCACGGCCTCCGCCGCGACTTTGTCGGCAACGACCATCCCGGCGATGCTGCGGAATAACTACAATCCCCGCTTTGCGGCGGGCGTTGTCGCCATTTCCGGGCCGCTTGCCATGCTGATCCCACCGAGTATTGCCCTGATCCTCTATGGCCTGATTGCGGATATCAGCGTCAGCAAGCTGCTGATTGCCGGGATCGTGCCGGGCGTTCTGGTCACATGCGTTATCATATTGACCTCGCTTCTGCTGGTGTTCCTGTTTCCGAATTTTGCCCCGGCGGGCAGGGCCTATACCATGGCGGAGAAATTCCGCTCCCTGAAGATCGTCGGGCCGATGGTCGTGCTGATCAGTCTGGTGACAGGCTGCATTTATCTCGGGATTGCGACGCCAACGGAATCGGCAAGCCTTGGCGCGTTCGGCGCCATGTGCATCGCACTCGCTCGCAAGCGGCTTTCCGTTGAAAGCTTTTATATGGCGATGCGCAAAGCGGCGGCGACCAGTTGCATGATCGTCATGATCATCATCTGCGCGCATATCTTCAGCTATTATTTCACCCTGACCGGGGTTACGCAGAATCTCGTGGCGCTGGTCGCAGGACTGAAAGTGGATAGCTGGATGATCCTGACGCTGATCATAATGCTGTATCTTGTGCTCGGCTGTTTCATGGATCAGATCGCGATCCTGTTTCTGACCGTGCCCATTACCCTGCCGATCATTCTTGCCCTCGGCTATGACCCGTTCTGGTTCGGCGTCGTTGTGATCATCACAGCGGAGATCGGCCTGGTGACGCCGCCGATAGGTCTGAATGTCTTTGTCGTCTCCGCCTATTCCGACGTCAAGGTGAAGGACATTTTCATCGGCGTATCGCCGCATGTGGTCGCCCATCTGTTCATCATCGCGCTGCTGGCGATTTTTCCGGCAATCGTGACCTGGCTGCCGGAGAGTGTTCGCTAGGGCCTTTGACGCGCGCAGGTAGGATGAAATCAATTTTCTGAAGGATTAAGAGGAAAGATCAAAATGAAAAACAAACTTTGCGAAATGTTCGGTATCGATGTGCCTATTTTTGCATTTTCGCATTGCCGGGATGTCATCGTCGAAGTCTCAAAGGCGGGCGGCATGGGCGTGCTTGGAATGGCGCGCATGGATCCGGAACGCCTGGAAGAGGAACTCAACTGGATCGATGATCATATCGACGGCAAGCCCTACGGCATCGATGTGCTGATGTCCGGCAATGTGAAGGATTCCGGAAATCTGAAATACGAACCGGAGAAGCTACTGCCGAAAGAGCAGGTCGAGTTTGTCCGCAAAATGCTGGATGATGCCGGTGTGCCGCCGCTGCCCGAAGCGGAAGAGGAGACGATCCGGCGCGATATCGTCAAGGGGATGAACTTCACGCCGCGTGAAAGCCTAGACATGATCGACAGGGCGATGAGCCATCCGATCAAGCTTATCGTTAATGCGCTCGGAACGCCGCCTGCGCAGCTGATTGAAACCGCTCACAGCAAGGGCATCAAGGTTGCCGCGCTTGCCGGCAAACCGAAACATGCCATCAAGCACAAGGAGGCGGGCTGCGACTTTGTTATCGCGGTCGGGACCGAAGCCGGCGGACATACGGGCGAGATTTCCTCTCTTGTTCTCTGGCCGAGCATTGTCGATGCCGTCGATCCGATGCCGGTTCTCGGCGGTGGGGGCGTCGGACGGGGGCGGCAGCTTGCCGCGGCCCTGTCGCTCGGATGCGAAGGCGTCTGGTGCGGTTCTATCTGGCTCAAGACCGCCCAGAGTGAAGTGCCGCCGGAAATCAAGCAGAAGATGTTTGAGGCAGAGGCAAATGATGCCATTCTGACACGAAGTGTTACCGGCAAGCCCTGCCGGACGCTCAACAATAAATTCTCGCAGGCCTGGAACGCGCCAGGGGCGCCGGAATGCCTTCCGGCTCCGCTTCAGAACTACCTCTGGTGGCAGGAAGGTCGTTCCCGGGTCGAGCGTGTGCGGGCCAAGGACTTTCTGACCTATCCCGTCGGCCAGATTGTCGGGGAAATGAACGAGGAAACCAGCGTGAAGGAAGTCGTTTATGACTTCATCAACGAACTGCTGGAATCCAAGGAGCGGATGGACCGGATGCTGAGTGAATAGGCGTTTCCATTCGATTCTTGACGGAAACGTCCCGCCTTTCGGATTAATTCCTCCCAACGAATACCGGAAGGTGGGGCGTTCATTGTCACCAACATGCGGATCGGCAAAGGTGAGGAAAAGCGGAAACGATGGCAGTCTCCGATGGTTACTGTGTCTGCTTCTGACAACAGGTTGCGTTCTTCCTCCTTTTTGGCAAGTTTAGCGTGACAGGATATGGGGGAATGGGGCAATCTGGGCAAAACGATAAGGAACTCAGTCAGTGGAGGAAATGAGTACATGTCGGATGCCAATACGCTTGAAAAGCTGATCCGGAAGGGTGAGGATAAAGCACCTGCAATCGGAGCGCCATCCCGGCCGTTTCTTAACTACGAAGGGCTAAAGGCCCTGGCCGTGGATACCGTAAAATCACTGAACGAACTTGGCATCGGACGGGGGGATCGGGTCGCAATTGTGCTTCCCAATGGGCCGGAAATGGCGAGCGCCTTTGTCGCGGTCGCTTGCGGGGCAACGACGGCGCCGCTCAATCCGGCCTACAAGCCGGAGGAGTTTGAATTTTACCTAGAAGACCTCAAGGCGAAGGCTTTGCTTGTCGAGGCGGGAAGCGAAAGTCCGGCCGTGGCGGTTGCAAAGAAGCTCGGCGTCGTGGTCATCGAACTGGTTACGGATGAGAAAAGTCCTGCAGGCTCCTTCACCCTGAAGGGGGAGAGTTTTGGCAAAGCGAAAAATTCCGGTCCGGCAGAGGCGGATGATGTCGCGTTGATCCTGCATACCTCTGGCACTACGTCACGGCCGAAGATTGTGCCGCTCAGTCACCGCAATGTTACCGCGTCAGCGGGAAATATCGCACGCTCCCTCAGGCTCACCTCTGACGACAAATGCCTCAATATCATGCCGCTTTTCCATATTCACGGGCTGATTGCGGCGGTGCTCTCGTCCTTGCAGGCAGGCGCGAGCGTTACCTGCACGCCCGGGTTCAATGCGCTCAAGATCTTCAGCTGGATCGAAGAAGTGGGCCCAAGCTGGTATACGGCCGTGCCGACCATGCATCAGGCCATCCTGACGCGAGGCGCCCGGAACGGGGAGATCGTGAAGGCGGCAAAGCTCCGTTTTATCCGCTCTTCCTCTGCCTCGCTTCCGCCGCAGATCATGACGGCACTGGAGGAAATGTGGGGTTGTCCGGTGATCGAAGCCTATGGCATGACCGAGGCCTCGCACCAGATGACGGTCAATCCGCTTCCACCGGCTAAACGCGTGCCGGGAAGTGTCGGAATCGCCTCCGGACCCGAGGTTGCAATCATGTCAGAAGAGGGAGTTTTATTGCCGCGCGGAGAGACGGGCGAGATTGTGATCCGTGGCGACAATGTTACCAGGGGATATGAAAATAATCCGAAGGCAAATGCGGAAGCTTTCACCAACGGCTGGTTTCGGACTGGCGATCAGGGCGTCATGACCGAGGATGGCTATGTCACCATTACAGGGCGTCTGAAGGAAATCATCAATCGCGGCGGCGAGAAGATTTCTCCGCGTGAGGTCGATGAAATTCTGCTCAACCATCCGGCGGTCGATCAGGTGGTGACCTTCGCACTACCCCATGAGAAGCTGGGAGAGGAAGTCGCGGCGGCGGTCGTTTTGAAGGAAGGGCAAAGCGCAAGCGAGGCCGAGCTTCGTGACTTCGTGGCCCAGAGCCTCGCCGCCTTCAAGGTACCGCGCAGCATTACCCTTCTTGATGAAATTCCGAAAGGGGCGACGGGTAAGATGCAGCGTATTGGCATGGCCCAGAAACTGGGACTGGTATAATGAAGATTTGCATTTACGGAGCAGGCGCCATCGGCGGACTGATCGGCGGATTGCTGGCGCGCAAAGGCGAGGCCGGGGTTTCTCTGATTGCGCGCGGACCCCATCTTGCGGCGATCCGCGAGAACGGCCTCACCATTGAGGGGCCGGAGGAGACCTTTACCCTCAATAACATCACGGCGACCGATGATCCGGCGGAGCTTGGTCCGCAGGATTATGTGATCATTGCGCTCAAAGCCCATTCCGTCGCCGGGATCGTCGGAAGTCTGAAACCCCTGTTAGGGCCGGACACGGCCGTTGTGACGGCGCAAAATGGTGTACCCTGGTGGTATTTCCACGGCATCAACGGGGACAAGCAGAACCGGCGGATCAAGGCAGTCGACCCGGATGGCACGATCTGGGACGGCATCGGACCGGAGCGGGCCATCGGTTCCGTCGTCTATCAGGCGGCGGAAATTACGAAACCGGGCGTTATTGCCCACAGGGCCGGGGATCGTTTCCCGATCGGGGAGCCAACCGGAGAGCGAAGCGAGCGAGTCAAGGCGCTTTCCAAGCTGTTGATCGCCGCTGGCCTAAAATCGCCGGTGCGGACAGATATCCGCTCCGATATCTGGGTGAAGCTCTGGGGCAACCTCAGCTTCAATCCGATTTCCGCGCTCACCGGGGCGACGCTTGATCTGATTACAGGCAATCCCGAAACCCGCGCCGTTGTCCGGCGCATGATGGTGGAGGCGCAGGCCATCGGGGAATCTCTTGGCGTTAAATATCCGATTGATGTGGACGCCAGGATCGAGGGGGCCGCCGGGGTCGGCGCACATAAAACCTCTATGCTAGTTGATCTTGAAAGCGGGCGTCCGATGGAAATAGATGCGCTTGTAACCGCCGTGCAGGAAATGGGTAGCATCACCGGCCATGCCACACCGACCATTGATACGGTTGCCTCATTACTCCGGCAAAAGGCAAGACTACTCGGCTGTTATTAGGCTGCAAGATGTCATAGAAGGGACAAAGTTGGCGACATACTTTGAGGGAACAGGAGAAAATTAACGATAGTTGTTGCACTATCGCGTTTTTAGTGAGGGATGGCCGTGCAGTCGCGGCCATATTAGTTTGAATGGCAAGTCAAAGCTGCTTTGAGACCGCCCCTTCCAATGATGGCTATGCAGTCTCTGTCGGACATAGCCTGGCGGCCGACATTGCCGCCGATGTTCTGGAGGCCGGTGGAAACGCTATTGATGCTGGTGTCGCGGCGTCCATTGCTCTCACCGTTCTTCATTCGGAGCAGGTGCAGTTTGGTGGTGTCGCCCCCATCCTTGTTTATATCGCTGAAGAAGATTGCTATTTTTCCGTAGAGGGTGCCGGCCGCTGGCCCGCCGCTGCAGACGCCAGTTTTTTTGAGGAAAAACATCGGGGACGCATTCCGCAAGGCATTCTCAGAACCGTTACCCCTGCCGCGCCGGATGCCTGGCTGACGGCGTTGGAACGTTTCGGAACCATGGGGTTTGCCGATCTTGCCGCACCTGCACAGGCGCTTGCTGCTAACGGTTTCCCCGCGCATGACGATCTCGTTGCCTGCTCCGCCCAGTTCGAGCGGTATTACCGCCGTACCGGCGAGAACAATGCGCGTATCTGGCTGCCCGGTGACGCTCCTGTAAAGGCCGGGCAGGTTTTCCGCCTGCCGGAACTCGCCGGAACCTTGGGGCTGCTTATCGATGCGGACAGAAAGGGGGCCGCAAAATCGGGAAGAATCGGCGGGATGCAGGCGGTGCGTGATGTTTTTTACAAAGGGGAGATCGCCGATGCCATGATCCGTCATGTAAAGGCGCATGACGGTTGGCTTGCTGCCGAGGATCTGGCCCGTCATCATACTCCGGTTGTCGCAGCAACCAAGGGAAATGTTTTTGGCGGCACCCTGATTACGCCCGGCTGCTGGACTCAGGGTCCGGCCCTCTCGCAAGCACTTCAAATCCTTGACATTGGCGGGGTTGCCAGTCATCCCCATCAATCCGCCGATGCTTCTCATATGCTGATCGAAGCGTTGAAACTGGCGCTTGTCGATCGGGAAGCTTATTATGGCGATCCGGAATTCATTAATGTTCCGCTGGAAAAATTGCTTTCCACTGACTATGCGAAGATGCGGGCGACCTTGATCGATCCGGACGCGGCGCATTTTCCGCTGCCTCCGGCAGGCGAGTTGCCGATGAAAGCAATTCCAGGCCGAACACCAGCGGCTGGCGCGGATGAGGAAACTGTATCGCTCGATACCTCGGTTGCCGCGATTGCCGACAGTGCAGGAAATATCTTTGTCTCGACGCCGAGTGATCCATCATTTGATGGTCCCGTGGTTCCGGAACTCGGTTTTGTTATCTCCACCCGCGGAGCGCAAAGCCATGTTGCCGCAGGCCATCCGGCGCGGCTCGAGGCCGGAAAACGTCCGCGTGTCAGCGCCTATCCGATGATTTTCAAGAGGGCGGATGGCTGCCATATCGCAGGCGGCGGGCCGGGCGCCGATCTGCAGCTTCAAGCTATGCTGCAAGTCCTGACACATCATCTGGCCCATGGACTGAGCCTTCAGGAAGCGCTGGATGCTCCCCGCGTTTTTACCCATGGCATTCCTGCCTCCACCGAGCCGCATCTCTCTTTCGCCGGAAAAGTGGTGCTTGAGGAAGCCATACCTGACACACTGCTTGAGGCTCTTGCGATACGAGGCCATAAATCGGTTTTTGGCAAGACTGGCGGCATTGCGCAACCGTCCATCTGCCTCGTTGCCAATCATCCCTCGGGCGAGTTGATCGCGGTCGGAGATCCCCGCCGCGCCAGTGGGCAGCGCGTCAAACAATCCGTCCGCATCAAGGAGGATGAATCTTGAGTGCCGCCCCGCAAACCAGCGGTTGGATCGTCTCGGTTCATTCCGCCATCGCTGACATTCCGGCAAAGGAATGGGATCTCTGCGTCGGACGAGACAATCCCTATGCGCGGCACGATCATTTGCTTGCGCTGGAGGAAAGCGGCATAGCTTGGCCGGAGAATGGCTTTCATCCCCGGCATATCATTCTCCGGAATGAAAACGGTGAGATTGCAGCGGCCGCTCCTGCCTATCTCAAAGATCATTCGGAAGGGGAGCTTGGGGTCGATCTCGGTCTTGCAATGGCGCATAACCGGGCCGCTGGGCCCTATTATCCGAAACTCCAGGTCGAAATTCCGATGACGCCGATTGCCGGGCCGCGCCTTTTGGTGCGCGACGGCGCAGATCGGACAAACGTCTGGCCTGCTCTTCTTTCGGCACTTCGGCAGCAAGCGGAGAAAGACGGGGCTTCATCGGTGCAAATTGCTTATATGACGGCACCGGAATGGGAGATTTCGGAGGCTGCCGGATTTATGAAGAGCGAAGGCAACTCCTATATCTGGCGCAATCCGGGCCTGAAAAGTTTCGGGGATTTCCTGGCGGCCATGCAATCGCGGTATCGTACGAAAACCCGCCGGGAACGAAAGAAAGTCGCTGCCGAAGGGCTGACCTATATTCATTACGAAGGAAAGGATATCACGGCAGAACTGGCAGGGCCTTTTTTCGAAATGTATGCGGCGACATATGCGCATAACAAAACGGAGCTCTGGCATAATAGGGCTTATTTTGAGCGAATTTTCTCAGCAATGCCAGAGGCTCTGGAATTGACTTTTGGTTATAAAAAGGATTGCCTGGTTGCGGCTCAACTCAGTTTCGTCGATGGAGAAGTTGTCTATGCACAGCATTGGGGGCATTCCGGGGATATCCGGTTTCTGCATTTTGAACTCGGCATTTATCAGTCGATCGAGAGAGCGATCGCCGGTCAGAAAGCGGTTGTCGATTTCGGTGCAACCGGCCAGCACAAGGCGGAACGGGGTATCGGCATCGAACCCTCGTATCACAGCCTGTGGTTTCGTTCAGGCGAATTCCGGGCAGTCGCTGAATTCGGATTGAACCGGAAGCGGGCCGCTGCAGAGATCGAACGCCAGCAGGAAGAGGCCCGCCTGCCTTACAAATCTGTTTCAGACGAGGATGGCAGGGCATGACCTTCCAAAATTCACGCAATGCCTTGCCTCGCAGTCTGCTGAAGATGAATGGTCTGGAGACGGGCGGAAGTATTGTCTTCCTTCCCGATTTTGGGGGCCATGTTCTCTACGCTCAGCCAATTCAGAAAATCCTTTCGGCAGAATATTCCTGTTTTGGCGCCCGCCTTGCGCCGGACATGGTGGAGGCGCTCGATAAGCTCAGCCTGGTCGATATCGCCAAGCGTTTCGCCGTCGATCTTCATGAGGCGGGTATTCCTCGGCCGATCCATATTTGCGGCTTTTCGTTCGCTGGATTGCTGGCGTTCGAAACAGCGCGCCATCTCGCAGTGCGGGAGAAGATCGGAGAACTGCTCATTCTGGATACCCGAATCCGGCCCCGTAAATTCGTCAGCCGCATGCGCAACCCGGTACGTGAGGCACTCTATGCCGCGCGCTATATTGTGTACAGGCTTCCCGATCTTCTGACGGACCGCCAGGATCCATTTATTCTGCAGCGCTATGGGCAGATCCGGATGGATCTTCGAAAGCATGCGGAAGCGCATCGAACGATTATTCGTCAAATGTATGATAAGATGGCGGCCTATCA
>SBHH01000364.1 GCA_006226265.1 Alphaproteobacteria bacterium
TATTCCTGGAACGTCTGGACAACCTCGGGCTGCTTGCGATCCAGCTTAACAACCCGTTCGATCAATTTGACATGAGCGAAAGCGGCATTGATGGTTGGCTGGCTGATCCCTTTTTCATGCGCTTCTTCCTTCAGCTTCTGAAGCCAGGCGTCAAAGGGCTCTTTCGCCGCGAAGGCTTTTGGTGCGGCGGCAATAAGGAAACTGCCGAGAACGAGAAACACTACAGAACGCGCAAAACTTTTTGCCATGGGAACTCCGCATTACATCTATTCCCTTTTGCCATAAATCCGCACGAATCGCAACGCCTTCACGCGAAAAAGGCAGCCGCACCCGCCGTGATATATATTACGCCCCTTCCCTTGTCTTGACGCGGTGCTTGTCCGAAATCTGTTGACAGCCGGAAGAGGGAATTTATAAACGCGGGATATCCCGCTTGTCTGGTTGGATCGAGTGTAGAAACGCATCGATCAGGCCGGAGCATATCCGACGGAGGGTTGGCAGAGCGGTTGAATGCACTGGTCTTGAAAACCAGCAAGGGTGCAAGCCCTTCCGGGGTTCGAATCCCCGACCCTCCGCCACTGACTTCCAAAATTCAGGATGCTCAATAAGTTCCTGATAAGAGGCAGGTTCTATATCCGTTGTTCCATTATGCTGTTATAGCGAAGTGATGGAAAACATGCCCGGCACCCATCGAAAAAAAACGGTCCGGACTTTGAGTGCCGGACCGTCTTGCCTAGATATACTGCGCAATGTCAGGCCGCGCGTACTTCATTGAGGAAGCTTTCGATGTCCTTTTGAAGGTGGCCGGAGAGTTCCTCAAGCCGGGCGGAGGCCGATAAGACCTGCGAGGCGGCAGCACCGGTTTCCCCGGCCTTGATCGAGACATCGCCGATCTTGGAGGAGACCTGCGTTGTTCCGCTGGAGGCTTCCTGGACATTCCGGGAAATCTCGTTGGTGGCCGCGCTTTGCTCTTCGATCGCTGAGGAAATGCTGACCGTGCTTTCACGGATCGTATTAATCACCCCGTCGATATTGCCGATAGCCGAGACCGCATCGTCTGTCGCCAGCTGCATGTCACCGATTTGGCTGCTGATTTCCTCAGTCGCCTTGGCCGTCTGGTTAGCGAGGCTCTTGACCTCGGTTGCAACGACGGCGAAACCCTTTCCGGCCTCCCCTGCCCGGGCGGCCTCGATCGTGGCGTTGAGGGCAAGAAGATTGGTTTGGCCGGCAATATCATTGATCATCGCGATGACATCGCTGATTTTTTTCGCGGTTTCCGCAAGGCGCGAGACCGACTGCGTGCTGCTTGCCGCTTCATTTACGGCCTGCTCGGAAACATTGTTGGCCTGCTGCACCTGACGGCTGATCTCGGTGATCGAGGAGGTAAGCTCTTCCGCCGCTGCCGCAACCGTCTGCACATTGGCGGACGCCTCGCCTGCGGCAAGCGAAACCGCTTCGGCAAGCTCCTGAGAGCTGCCCGCAGTATCCGTCATTGAGGTGGCGGTGGCGCGAAGTTCAGTCGTTGCATGATTGACGGTCTGCAGAACCTCCTGCACCCGGCCTTCGAAGGTATGGATGAGACTGGAGATTTTTTCTGCCCGGGCCTGCTTGGCGGCATTTTCCGCTTGCTCGCGGGCCCGGTCGTCGGCTTCGCGCTGGGCTTCGCGTTCCCGTTCTGCCCGTTCGCGTTTTTCCTGCTCTTCGGCGGCACGCTTCGCTTCCGCCTCAAGACGACGTTGCTCCTCAGCATTTTCCTTGAAGACGAGGACAGCCCGGGCCATTTCACCGATTTCATCACGCCGTTCCGCGCCGTCGATCTCGGTATCAAGCCTGCCTTCCGCAAGCTCGCTCATCCGGCCGGTCATCCGGCCGATCGGTGCGGCGATGCCCCGCGTTAGAGCGAAACCGCAGAGAAACGCGGCGGCAATCATAGCGACAAGAGCGGTGATGATAGAGACGGTGAATTTATGGATGGCGGCTGCTTTGCTCGCAAGGGACTGTGCCAGCACGCCGTCAATACCGGCGCCAAGCTTCCCGACCAACACGCTCATCTTCGCGATGACGGCTTCAGGTTCACCCGAGACTTCGATCGCTCGCGCCTGATTAACCGTTAGATAGTTGCGCATCAGGCCGACCTGGACGGTGGCGTATTTGTTCTTCCATTCCTTGTAGTATTGTACGAAACCGGAAACCAGCTTGGCGAATTCCTCATTTCCGGTGGCCAGACCGGAGAGTTTCTGATGGAGGGCGTCGGTGGTTTTGTTCAACTCCTCGAATTGACTGAGGCCGCTCCGATCCCCGGTCAACAGAAAATAGGAAAGCGCCTGTCGCTGTTCCAGAAAGGATTTCTGGAAATTCAGATAAGTGGACTGCAGTTCACGGGCGGCAAGGCCGTTTTCGTCTGCCGTCTGGATTTCGGAAATCGAGGAAAAGGCGACGACAGCGAGGGCCGCGGTGACGATCACCAGAAGTGCAAAGCTCAGCGTAAGCTTTTTGGCGATCTTTAGATTATTCAGGAATTTCATGATATTATTTTTCTTTCTTTATGCCGAGGTTTTGCGGCGGGCAAGTTCGGTCAGGTTAAATTCGACCGTGATAGCGCCAATCGGCTGCTGCTTGTTGTCCGCAATCGTCATGCTGACCTGCACGCGCCAGGTTTTGGTATCTTCGTTGAATTCCGGTTCGTCGATAAAAACGGCGCTGGCGCCTTTGCTGAAAGTTTTCTGGAACTTGCCTTCATCGCCTTGCCAGAAATCTGAAGTAATGGAACTCTGCCCGACATTAAGGCCGTGGGCATCCATGATGAAAATTTCGGTATAGAGACCGCTCGATGCTGCCTGGATCTGCGTGAGGTAGTTTGAAAGCGGGCTTGAAAGGATCGCGGCGATCAGGGGCTGATCCTGGGTTTTCCGTTCGGCGCGCCACTGCTTGTCCAGATTGTCGATCGTATTCTGGCTGATGGACGCATATTTCCGGTTCTGTGAGTCAATTGACAGATGGACGACCGCGTTGCTGAGCCATTGATGAAGTTCCTTGATGGTGCCGTCATCAATCAGGCTTTTCGGAGGGGCGCTTTCTGCCGCCGAGGTGAAACTCGCTCCAAGCGGCAGGACGGATAAAATCGCCGCCAGGATAACCGAATACATTCTACTCATATGATGCCTCTTAGAAATATTGTGCGTATCAAAGTTGTCGGTTTTGATTCTTAATAGAGTTTGCCTAAAATTCGGTTAATTCAGGCAGTTAGTGCTTTATAACTATTGTGCATAAAGCTCAAAATCTCAGAAAGTATAAGCAATCAGAATGAGTTGAGGCTTTCGAGATAGGCAACAAGCATATCGGCGAGGGCATCGGAATAGTCGCGGATTTCCCTGTCCGTGCGGGATTGTTCAGAAAATCTTCGGCCAAGTTCGCTTAAGCTCGCGGTGACGATTTCCTGCACGGTTTCGCGCCTTTCCTCTCCGAACCCCGGCAGGATTTCGGCAATGAAAACACGGTAAATCTCCTGCCCGCGTGCCCGGGCGGCCTGTGTTTCGGGGGCATCCCGGTAAAGCGGTGCGGCATCGCTGAGCGCACCGCGTACGGCGGCCTCCTCGCATTCGGAGCGGATAAAGGCATGGACAAGGTTGCGTAGGCGGGACATGGGCGGGATCGAGGGATCCTTCAGAATTGCACGGAGCATGTCCGTTGTCTGTTGCCATTCTTCCAGCTGCAGGCGGAACAGGATGGCCGCCTTGTTCGGGAAATATTGGTAGAGGGAGCCGACGCTCACCCCGGCCCGGTCGGCGACGCGCGCGGTCGTAAACCGCTGCGCGCCTTCCGCCTCCAAAACCTGAACAGCTGCATCCAGAATGACCGTGACAAGATCGGCCGAGCGGGCCTGTTTCGGCTGTTTTCTCAAGGAAATCTCAGGGGCTTGGCGTTTCGGCATGACCGGATTCCGTAATGCGATTAGTAAATGCGACGAATTAGTCGTATTTTTGCGGGCAACGCAAGTCTTTTCGATTTTTTGGGCGGGGCATCGCTTCGCCTATCCGTATTATGGAGTTTTTTTATGCCCGATGCCGATCAGATGGTCCGCTCCTATCGCTATCTGCTGGCCCTTACCGGGGCGCTATTCCTTTCCTATTTGTCTGTCGCCATGTCCCTGCCGACCGTTGCGGTCTATGTTGTGCAGGATTTTGGCCTGAACAATGCCTATGGCGGCCTTGCTGTCGGCATCGCCTTTTTCTCGACCATTGCAACCCGCGGAGCGGCGGGGGCCAGTGCCGACCGCTTGGGCGGCAAGATCTGCATGCAACGGGGGCTGCTTCTTTATATTCTTGCCTCCTTCATCTGTCTGGCGGCAAGCCTGCCCGCCCTGCCCGTTCCGTCGCGTTATGGCGTTCTGCTGGTCGGGCGGTTGATGCTGGGCCTTGCTGAAAGTCTCGGCATGGTTGGCATGATCGGCTGGGCCATCGGTTTTATGGGGCAGGAGCGTACCGGTCGCGTCATGGCACTCATTGGTGCCGGGATGTACGGTGCTTTTGCCGCTGGCGGGCCGCTCGGCCTGTTCCTGCTCGACCGGTTCGGATTTACTGTTCTGATGGCCGTTTGCATGGCGTTACCGCTTCTTGGTCTTGTCGTTATATACCGAATTCCGGCCATTGCTCCCCATGCGGGCCAGCGGGAGCCGTTCTGGCGCATTCTCGGGCGGATCTGGCGCGCAGGTGCAACCGTAGGCTTGCAGGGGGTTGGCTTCGCGGCACTCGGCGCCTTCTTTCCCCTTTATTTTCTTTCGCGCGGCTGGCCGCATGCGGGCCTTGGCCTGACATGCTTCGGGGTCGGCTTTGTTCTGGTGCGTCTCCTGTTTGGTCATTTGCCGGACAAGATTGGCGGCACGCCGGTCGCCATTGTCGCCCTCATTGTCGAGGCGGCGGGGCAATATCTTCTCTGGCTCGCGCCGGGCCCGTGGTTTGCGCTTGGCGGTGCGCTTCTGACCGGGCTTGGATGTTCCATGGTCTTCCCGGCGATGGGATCGGAAGTGGTGAAACGTATGCCGCCGCAGCTTCGGGCAACGGCGCTCGGTGGCTTTGCGCTTTTCCAGGATATCGCCTATGGCGCGACAGGGCCAGTGGTTGGCCTCATTGCCGATCATTCGGATTATTCCATTGTTTTCCTGATCGGTGCGATTTGCGCAACGGCGGGCATATGGACGGCCATCCAGTACCGCCGTCGCGCGGCCGTCATATAAGGGATCCAGGAAGGGTGGCAGATTAATTTTCGTCGCCTTTTCAAATGCTTCTTGTGAATTTCTGGAAAAGGATCATACTTGCGGCCATGGAAAAAAAGGAAAAGAAGCCATCCCGGCAGGTGGTGATTAAATTCTGCCTGCTGCTGACTCTGCTTGGTGGATATTTTGCCTATTTAAGCTATGAATATGACATTCTGACGGGCGGTATTTCCTCGCTCCTGACCTGGAGCTTTTTCGTGCTTTGCACGCCGGTCGCAGATGCGGGGTTCCTGCTTGATTTCCCTATGCGCCTTCTATTCGGTGTCCGGATGGTCTTTTCGGAGCTTGCGGTCTGGGCTATTGCAATCTCGCTCAATCTTTACACCTATTTCAAGGCACCGCACTATTACGAGACGACGCTGCTGACCAAGGTTTTCCACCGAATTTTAAGCGAACCCTACCCCTATTGGGGCGTGATTCTGCTCTCTATGGTCGGAACCTTCCTTTCCATCCGCTTCGGGGATGAATTGATGGATGTGCTTCATCACCGTGATCGGAATTTTTTCCATTCACATCATTTCAAGCAGGAACTGGTGCTGGTTGGCTTCTTCCTTATTGCCATTTTCGCCTATTATGAATTAATCCGTTCGCTTCATCTTGAAGGCGCGTTGTAAGGCTCTTTCGTCAAATCGGGAATTATCGTTGCATTCAGGCCCTTCTTTTCTTTATGAAAAGATACGGGCGCTTAACCGACGATGCTGCATCAGCGCGGCAGGAAACAGGACTTATGCAGAAAATAAAAATCGGAATCATTATCGGCAGCATCCGTGAAAACTCTCAGTCCGGGCGTATCGGCGACTATGTTGCAGAACTGCTTCACCAGATGTCCGACGGGATCGAGCCGATGATTTTCTCCCTTCGGGACATTGAGCTTCCTTTCTGGACGGAAGACAAATGGAAAGCGGACAGCGAGATGAGCGCTTTCTGGAAACCGCATTCGCAGGCGTTGAAGGCCTGTCATGGCTTTGTTGTTATTGCTCCCGAATGGGCAGGTATGGCACCGCCGCATTTGAAAAACTTCCTGTTGATGTGCGACAAGGGAGAGCTTGCCCATAAACCGGCTCAGCTTATTGCGGTCAGCACCGGTATGGGCGGAGCCTATCCGATTGCGGAGCTCCGGATGAGTGGCTACAAGAACAATTTTCTCTGGTGGCTGCCTGATCATGTGATCCTCAGGCAAGTCGCGGGCCTTTTTGCGTCGGAAAAGCCGACCGAACTGGATACCGCTCTCACGGACCGGCTGCTCTATGGCCTCGCTTTTCTCGTTGAGACTGCAAAAGTGGTTGCTCCGGTTCGAGAAAAACTCCAGAACATCACGCTATACAAGAATGGGATGTAACGGCTCAGGATTTCGCCTGCAGCGACTTCCTGTCAAAGCCTGCAAGTTTCTTGTAGGCGGTGGCCACTTCTTCCAAAACGGTCTGCGGTATGCAGCTATGCTGTTCGCCGCAGGTGCCGGGGCATTGGTCCTTCACCATCTGCATCACCTGTTCCGGCCCCGTCTGGCGGTTGGCGAGGATGATTTTGGCCGTTACCTCGCGCCGTGCGGCTTCATAGTCCTGAAGCGCGGTTTCGACATCGTCCGCCTCCGCCATGATTTCGGCGAAGGTCAATGCGTCCAGTACCCCTTGCGAAACGCCGTTGGAGCCGTTCGGATACATCGCATGGGCGGCATCCCCCATCAGGGTCGCCCTGCTGAAAGACCATTTCGGCAGAGGATCGCGGTCCACCATGGGGAATTTATGGATCGAACGCGCACTGGTGAACAGCCGGTCGATATCAAGCCAGCCGAGATCCCAGCTTTTGAACCAGGGACGGAATTCATCCAGCATCCCGGCCTCGTTCCAGTCCGCCTGCCGGGTGGCAAGATCGGAGGGGATGCGCCGCTCGGCGATCCAGTTGATATAGGATTTCCCGCGCGCGGCACTGTCGGCGCGGATTGGATAGGCCACCAGTTTCAGATCGTTATGACCGGCCATGAACATGGACCGGCCGTCGAGAAAGGGCTCCATTTCCGTCACACCGCGCCAGAGCATCTGGCCGGAATATTTAGGCGGTCCCTCGTCGGGATAGAAAATCCGCCGAAGCGATGAATTGATCCCGTCGGCCCCGACAAGGAAATCGGCTGTTATGCTTGCCGCCGGGGCGCCCGTCTCATGATCGGTAAAATGCGCTGTAATCCCCATCTCATCCTGATCGAATGCAGAAAGATGATGGCCGGTGACCAGATTTTCCGGCCCCAGCCGGTCAATCACATGATCGCGGAGGATCATATGAAAATCGCCGCGATGGATAGAAAACTGCGGCACATCATAGCCCGCCTCAAGCCCGCGGGGCTCCCGCCAGATCGTCTTTCCATCCTCAGTGTAGTAAGCGAGACTGGAGGTCCTGATGGCGGTTTTTGCTATATCCTCCAGAAGGCCGAGTTTGGCGAGGTTCTGGATGGCATGGGGCAGCAGGTTAATTCCGACGCCGAGAGGTTTGATTTCCTTGACGGTTTCAAAAACACGAACCTTGATCCCGACGCGATGCAGCGCGAGCGCGAGGGTTAGTCCGACAAGGCCGCCGCCAGCGATTATGCCTTTGGATTTTGGCGCCGTCATGCTCGGTCCCTCCCCTTAGAAGCCCATGGCGGTCAGGCCGTCATCCACTTCGATCATCGACCCGGTCATGAAATCGGACCCCGGCCCGGCAAGCAGCAGAAGCACGCCGTCGAGGTCTTTTGGCTCGCCCACCCGGCGGCCCGGCAGCTTGGCAATGAAGCGTTTGCCCGCGTCCGTCTCCCAATAGGCGCGGTTCATTTCGGTCACGAGATAACCCGGGTTGATGCCGTTGACCTGGATATTGTAGCGGCCCCATTCATCGGCGAGCGCGCGTGTCATATGGGCGACCGCGGCCTTCGACATGCAATAGGCAATGTTCTTTCGAAGAACCCGCGTTGCCGCGACCGAGGCTATATTGACGATCTTGCCGCCGTCTCCATGACGGATCATGCTTTGGGCGACGGCCTGCGCGACGAAGAAAGCGCCGCGCGCGTTTGTGTTCATCACGGCATCGAAATCCTTTTCGGAAATGCTCTCCGACGGGCTAACGGCAGTGATTCCGGAATTATTGATGAGGATATTGACCGGCCCGAGCTCGGTTTCGGCGGTGCTGGCCGCCTCATGAATACTCTCGACATCTGTGACATCCATACGAACCGGCAGCGCCCGGCCGTCAAAAGCGGCAATTTCGGACGAGAGGGCCTCCAGCTTGTCCGTCGAGCGGGCGGCGAGACTCACCTTGGCGCCGGCGCGCGCGAGTGTCAGGGCAAATTGCCAGCCGAGCCCTGAAGAAGCGCCGGTTACAAGGGCATGTTTGCCTTCCAGGATATGCGGGTTCGTCATCGGGGATCCTTCCGTTCGCTTTTGGGCTTGTTGATCGTTGATGGAGGCATAATTTCCTGTCGCGCCCGCAAAATCAAGGCCGCAGTTTACCCGATATTCGCAGGAATGTCCGGCTGGCAGTTGGAAAAATCATTTAATGTTAATAAATTTGCTCCTATTCTGGATGCTAAAGCGAAAGGAGTAACCGAGCCATGCGCTATGCTGCCAATCTGCTGGTCGTATCGGACAGTCCGGACAATGCTATAGAGCCTCCGCTGCGTGCCGCCGGTTATCATTGTGTGCGTCTTTCCTTTCGGGACATGATTTCCCATGATTTTGGCAGCGGAAAATTCGACCTGATTCTTATTGACGGGGATCACAACGAGTATGAAGTCGAGCTTAAAAAGCTCGCGGAACTGGCTGATTTTCATAATATTTCCATGATGATTATCGGCGTGGACGATGTCCGCTGCCGGGTCCAGACCATCGCCGCCGGACATGGCGAGCTTGAACTTCGCAGTCGCGTCAACGCGCTGGTCCGGATTGAAACCATGCATCAGGAACTTCACCGGCGGGTTGAAACATTGAAGGCTTATGGCGCGGATTTCTCAGATGTCGAAGTCCCGCCGCTTGATATCGGCGATGCCAATATCCTGATTGTCGGCAGCCAGACCCTGATGCTCGGCAATATTCTTCTGCGGCTCGACGCGCGGGCAAAATTGCATATCTGCAAGGATGCGGAATATGCCCTTTCTGATCTGCGTGAAGGCGAGTTTGATGCAGTCATCCTGTCGGGGTTCGGCCTTGGGGACCGTCATTTGCGGCTTTGCAACGATATCCGCTCCGACACCCGCCTCTATAACCTGCCGGTCCTGATGGTCCTGAATGAGGGAGACAGTCGCGAAGCCGCCTATATCCACGGCGTCTCGGACGTGGTGCTTCATGAACGCGAGATGGGGTCTCTGCTCAACCGCATCG
Organism: Alphaproteobacteria bacterium; assembly: GCA_006226265.1. GTDB lineage: Bacteria > Pseudomonadota > Alphaproteobacteria > Sneathiellales > Sneathiellaceae > Sneathiella. Next base: position 9,616 of record SBHH01000364.1, read on the forward strand.
GATTGCAAATCCGCCAGCACCGTTACCGCTACGCCATGCAGATCCTGTTTCGCCGCGCGCGTAGCCATCCGGTTGCCGACGGACCGACCGATCTCTACTCCCCGGCCTTCCTGCAGGCGCATTTGCCACTCATCCTGAGAGAGCATGACCTGCAGGGCAAGTCCCTGACGGTCGCACGGCTCCGCATCCTCAATATTGACGAGATCGCAAAGGACGGCGGGTTCCCCTTGCGCGATCACCTGTTGAGGCAGATCGGCTCGATGATTGGTTTTCTTGTCCGGGCAGAGGATTTTTGTGCGTCCTATGACGTGGGCGAGTTTGTTCTCACTCTGCCGGGCACGCGACCCGAAGATGCCCGGAGCGCGCTCGGCCGGATCAGGGCGGTTATTGGCAGCACCGATTTCGCGGGTCCTGAAGGACAATTCAATATCCGCGCGGAGGTTGCCTTCGACCTGGTGGAGCCGGAAATCGGCGACGGTATTACGCGACTGCTTGCCCGGAAATTCATTGCAAACGGTGGTGCGGAACAGGCCGCCTAGATCCCTTTATCCGGACTGATCGTTCCAGAATAACTTGCGATTCACGGTGCAGGTATCTATATTAGCGCTATGAAAATAGATATTGTCTCCGATACGGTTTGCCCATGGTGTTTCATTGGCAAGCGCAAGCTGGAAAAGGCCCTTGCCGAACGGCCTGACCTCGACGTTGAAATCAGCTGGCATCCGTTCCAGCTTCATCCCGATATGCCCCGCGAAGGCGCTGACCGGCGCGAATTCACCGCGATGAAGTTTGGCAGCAAGGATCGGGCGAAGGCGATCTACGATAATATACGCGCGGCTGGCGAGACGGTTGACATACCCTTCCAGTTCGAGAAGATCGAGCGCAGCCCCAATACGCTCGATTCACACCGGCTGATCCGTTGGTCCTGGTCCGCGGGCTGTCAGGATGCGCTGGTCGAAATCCTGTTCCGCCGCTTCTTCATTGATGGGGAGGATATCGGCAGCCGTGACGTACTGATTGCCGCCGCCGCCGAAGCCGGGATGGATACCGAGATCGTTGCCGACCTTCTGGAAAAGGAAGCCGACAGCAAGGAAGTAAGCGCGGAGGATCTACACGCGCGGGAAATCGGTATTTCCGGTGTGCCGGTCTTTATCCTCGATAACAAATATGCGCTTTCAGGCGCACAGGATCCGGCCGCCTTTCTGGCCGCCTTCGAAAAAATCGCTGCGGAACAGGCCGCCGGGGCGAGTGAATAACAGGGCCTGACTAAAAGCTGTTTCGGGCCGCCTGATCGCTCAGGCGGCTTTTTCTTTGGCGACGCGCGCAAGGTTCTGGGCGAGCCAGAGCACCCCTTTCAGCCGGTCATCCGCCTTATCCCATTTCCGGCTATGAACCAGCTTGTGATCGCCCCGGAGTTTCGTCTGGCCGGGCGTGCGGCTGATAAATTCGACGAGCCCTGCCGGGTTGTCGAAGCTGTTCTCCCGGAAGGTAAGCACGGCGCCCTTTGGCCCCGCCTCGATCTTCTCGATATTGGCAAGACGGCAGAAATGCTTGATGGTCATCACCTCGATCAGATGGTTGACCTCATCGGGGAGCGGTCCGAAGCGATCCACGAGTTCCACGGCGAAGGCGTTGATTTCCTCTGCTGTCTCCTGCGCGGCAATGCGCCGGTAAAGCTCCATCCGGAGGGAGAGATCGGCGACATAATGATCGGGGATGAGGACGGAGGTGCCGATATTGATGCTTGGCGACCATTTATCCTCGGCCTCGATGGCATGGCCAAGCTCGCTCTCGCGGGCGTTTGCCACCGCCTCTTCCAGCATCTCCTGATAGAGCTCGAACCCGACCTCGCGGATATGGCCGGACTGCTCGTCGCCAAGCAAATTCCCCGCCCCCCGGATATCGAGATCGTGGCTCGCAAGCGTGAAACCGGCGCCTAGCGTGTCGAGTGACTGCAGAACCCGAAGCCGCTTCTCCGCCGCATCCGACAGGCGCTTGCGGGGTGGCAGGGTAAGATAGGCATAGGCCCGCGTCTTGGAACGGCCGATGCGCCCCCGGATCTGGTAAAGCTGCGCCAGGCCGAACATATCGGCACGGTAAGTGATCAGCGTATTGGCCGACGGGATATCGAGGCCCGATTCCACGATATTGGTCGCGACCAGTACGTCATAGCTGCCGTCATAGAAGGCATTCATGACGCTGTCGAGCTCCTTCGCCGGAAGCTGGCCATGCGCGGTGACATATTTCACCTCCGGCACATGCTCCCGGAGATATTCGCCAACCTCCGCAAGATCGGAAAGACGCGGGCAGACAAAGAAGCTCTGTCCGCCGCGATAATGTTCCCGAAGCAGGGCTTCGCGCAACACAACCGGATCGAAGGGCAGCACGAAGGTGCGGATGGCGAGCCGGTCGACGGGCGGCGTCGCAATGATGGAAAGATCGCGGATGCCCGTCATGGCAAGCTGCAGCGTGCGCGGGATTGGCGTCGCCGTCAGGGTCAGTACATGGACATCGGCGCGAAGCTCCTTCAGCCGCTCCTTATGCACCACGCCGAAATGCTGTTCCTCATCGACGATGACAAGCCCCAGGTTCTTGAAGCGGATGGATTTCCCGAGGAGCGCATGGGTGCCGATGACGATATCGACCTGCCCGTCGGCGAGCCCGGCCTTGGTGGCATTGGCATCCTTCTGGCTCACCATGCGCGACAGCTGCCCGACTCGCACCGGCAGGTTGGCGAAACGCTGGGTGAACCCTTTGAAATGCTGGCGCGCAAGCAGGGTTGTCGGTGCAACGACGGCGACTTGTTGTCCCGCCATAGCGGCGGTGAAGGCGGCGCGGAGCGCCACTTCCGTCTTGCCGAAGCCGACATCGCCGCAGACCAGCCGGTCCATTGGCCTACCCGCGACCAGATCGCCGATCACCGCGTCGATGGCGCCCAGCTGATCCTCGGTCTCGTCATAGGGAAAGCGCGCCGCGAATTCATCGTAGAGCCCTTCCGGCGGACGCAGCACCGGCGCGGACCGCGACTCGCGCGCAGCCGCGATGCGGATCAACTGGTCGGCCATGTCGAGCAGCCGCTTCTTCAGCTTCGCCTTGCGCGCCTGCCA
>SBHH01000213.1 GCA_006226265.1 Alphaproteobacteria bacterium
GCAGGCCGAAGATTTGGGCGAGACCGTTCTCTTCCTCGCCCTCATGCATGACCGGGTCTGCGTCAACCAACTGGTCATCAGCCCGACGGCCAACCGGCTTTACAATAGCCCGGACGTTTCCTGATGCATGAAAAAAGCCCGGAAGATCACTTTTCCGGGCTTTTTTCATATATATAAGAGCGATCAGCCGCTAATCTGCTCATACAGCGCCATAACATTCCGCGCCTGTTTCAGATGCGGCATATCCAGCATCTTGCCATCCAGCCCGACCGTACCGAGGCCCGGGTTCTGTTCGAAAATATCGATGACTTTCCGGGCATGGGCCACTTCCTCGTCGGTTGGCGTGAAAGCGCGGTTGATTACCTCGCATTGCGCCGGGTGAATGGCGATCTTGCCGATAAAGCCCGAACGGCGGTCGCGCAAACATTCCCTCTCCAGTCCCTCAAGATCACGGAAGTCGACGAAGACGGAACCAACCGGCTGCACATCGATCGCGCGCGAAGTCGCGAGGCTGAGCGACCGGGCCAGCAGGAAGGGATCGTCATAATCGCCCGTCACAGGATGCCGGTTGTCAGAGGCACCAAGTGCAGCGGCAAGATCCTCCCCGCCCCAGGTGAGCGCGACCAGCCGGCCGGAGACATTATCGAGATACGTGTTGAAGGTAAGGAGTGAGGCAGCCGTCTCTGTCGCGACGCAGAGAATATGCGTCGAGCCGGGTTCCAGTCCCTCCCGCACCTCCAGGATTTCAAGATAGCGGGCGAGCGTGTTTACTTCCGCCGCCGAATAGACCTTCGGGAGCACGATGCCGTCCGGCGCGCCCGCCATGACCGCGGCAAGATCGGGAAGCGACAGCGGGTTATCGAGCGGATTGATCCGCACCCAAAGCTCCTGCCGGGAGCGGTCCGGGTTCGCCTTCAGGAAGGCCGCCGTCATTTCGCGGGCGATATCCTGCCGGTCATCGGAAACGGAATCCTCCAGATCCAGGATCAGCGCATCGGCCTCATTACCGCGCACCTTTTCCTGCTTGCGTTCGTTATCACCGGGAACGAAGAGCCAGGATCGAATTATCTTCATCCCTTCTTCCTCATCAGGCCGGTGCGGACGCAATAGGCGATTTCCTGATCGCGCTGGTTATAACCAATATGCTCGAACTCGATGAGGCCTGCATTGGGCCGCGACTTACTCTCGCGCATGCTCTTGATCCGGGTCACGACGCGGATGGTATCGCCATGGAAGACGGGGTTTTTAAAGCGGATATCGGTCATACCGAGATTGCCAAGTGTGGTGCCGAGTGTCGTCTCGGCCACCGTCACGCCGATCACAAGGCCAAGGGTGAAGAGACTGTTGACGATCCGCTGGCCATATTCAGTCTGCTTGGAAAATTCCTCGTCCAAATGCAAAGGCTGCGGGTTATGGGTCATGGCGCAGAACATGACATTGTCCATTTCCGTGACCGTGCGGGTCAGGGAATGGTTAAACTCCATCCCAACCTCGAACTCTTCGTAATAAAGACCTGACATGATTTCGGTACCCTTTCGTTTCTTGTTTTTCTGATCTCTGTGGCTTGCTTCAGGTTTTCGGCTCTTCGCTGGCGCCGCTTGCCATCATTACAGCAATTTTCTCCGGACTGTAACCGATTTCAGCAAGGATTTCCGCGCTATGTTCGCCAAGACGAGGGGCCATACGGCTTCGTTCGGGCTGAGTTTCCGACCAGTGCGACGGCACCGCCATATCACGGATGCGCCCTTCACTCGGATGATCGATAAAGCTGAAGAAATTGATCGCCTCCAGATGCGGATCCTCCAACAGGCTTTCCATGGTATGCATGGGCATAGCGGGGATGTCCCCCTCCTCAAAAAGGGCGAGCCATTCCGCTGTCGTTCGGTCTTTCAGCACTTCGGCAAGCTCCGCATAGATATCGGCGATATTGGCCGTCCGCGTCGACATGCTGGCATAGCGGGGATCCTTGTCCATCTCGACCTCTTTGCCAAGAAGCCGGAAGAAGGCGCGCCAGTGCTTGTCGGTATAGACCATAACGCATACGTAGCTGTCCTTTGTCTTATAGGGGCGGCGATGGGCATTGATGATCCGCTTGTAGCCCATCGGGCCAACCGGCGGATCGAAGGTCCGGCCCGCCATATGATCGCCCAAGACAAAGCTCGCCATCATTTCAAACATCGGCATGTCGATCCGCTGTCCGCGACCAGTTTTCGCCTGCCGATAGAGCGCGGCGTTGATCTGCCCGACCGCCCAGAGCCCGACGCCCCGGTCAACGATGGTCGTCGGGCTGTAGACAGGCTCGCCCCCGCCCGCGGCTTCCTGCGCAAGGGCCGGGATGCCAATCGCCCCCTGAATGAGATCATCGAAGGCTGGCTTTGCGGCATAGGGACCATTTTGCGAAAAACCGAAAAGTCCCGCATAGATCAGCCGCGGATTGATCTCCGATAACATTTCATAGGACAAATTAAGCCGAGCCATTACCTGCGGCCGTCGATTATAAATAAAGACATCCGCCGTTTTCACTAGTTTCAGAAGCGCGGCATGGCCCTCCGGCTGCTTGAGATCGAGAAGAATGCTCCGCTTGCTGCGGTTACAGTTGAGGAAGATGTGGCCCATGTCGTCATGCCGACCCGGCCCGACGCCCCGCACCGGATCGCCGCCCGGCGCCTCCACCTTGATCACATCCGCCCCCATGTCGCCCATGATCTGGGTGGTATAGGGTGCCATAAGCATGTTCGACAGATCGATGACCCGTACACCATCAAGAGGTCCTGTCATATTCGCCTCCTGTCAGTAGGATTTCGGAAGATCAAGGGCACGCTCCGCAAGGTAGCTTAAGATAAGCTGCGGACTGATCGGCGCCAGACGATGGATCATGCATTCGCGCAAATAACGCTCGACATGAAACTCCTTGGCATAGCCCATGCCGCCATGGGTCATGACCGCATTTGTACAAGCCTTGAAGGCCGCCTCCGCCGCGAGATATTTCGCGCCATTTGCCTCCAGCCCGCATTCCTGACCGGAATCGTAGAGCTTCGCCGCCCGGAAAGCCATCAGGTTGGCCGCCTCCAGCTCCGCCCAGGAAACGGCAAGCGGATGCTGAATCGACTGGTTCATGCCAATCGGCCGGTTGAAGACAACCCGTTCGCGCGCATATCTGGCCGCCCGGTCGAGGGCGCAACGCCCCAGCCCGACCATGGAGGCGGAAATGAGGATACGCTCCGCATTGAGCCCGTGCAGAAGATAACGAAATCCTTTTCCTTCCTCGCCAATCAGATGCTCTTTCGGGACCGGCAGGCCATCGATGAACATCTGGTTGGAATCGACCGCTTTACGGCCCATTTTCTCGATGGGCCGGATTTCCACATAATCGCGGTCAAGGTCCGTATAGAAAAGCGACAGACCATCAATCGGCCGCGCCGTCTCCTCCTCCGGTGTGGTCCGGGCAATCAGCAACATCTTGTTGGATTCGAGCGCTGTGGAGGTCCAGATTTTCTCCCCCTTGACGATATAATGATCGCCTTTCAGCGTCGCCCGTGTCTTGAGCCGCGTGGTATCAAGGCCCGTATTGGGCTCGGTCACCGCGAAGCAGGCGACGTCCTCACGGCGGATGATCGGTGGCAGGAATTTCTGCTTCTGCTCCTCCGTGCCGAAAACAACAACCGGGTTGAGACCGAAAATGCCGATGGCGATGGCGGCGAAGCCCGCGTTGGCCGCACCGGATTCCGTAATCGCCTGAACCATGATCGCCGCATCGGTAATGCCGAGGCCGCTACCGCCATATTCTTCCGGCATGGCAATCCCCATCCAGCCTTCATCGGCAATGGCGCGGCAGAATTCCTCCGGAAAAACACCGTCCGTATCGCGGTCGAGCCAGTAGCGGTCATCGAACCGCTGGCAAAGCCGGGTGATACTGTCTTTTATCTGCAGTTGCTCCGGCGTAAAGTCTACACTCATAATCCTGTCCTTCCTGGCGATTGGCTCGCCCTTGTCCTTGTTTCTCCCCCTCGAAACCCGGTGATTTATTTGCGTTCCCTCTCAGCGCCCTGCGATGATGCCCCCGATCAGGGCCGTGCATCTTTCCGCTGCTTCCCTGACAAGCCTGATATTCGCCATATTGTTTTTTTTAAGCCGCTCGGCCGGTCCGGCGATGGCAATGGCCGCACAGACCCGCCCGTTGCGGCCGAAAATGGGCGCGCCGAAACCGCTCGCCCCATAGGCGCCCTCCTCGACCGTCGCGGCCATGCCAAGTGCATGAACCTTCTCGATTTCCTTGCGCAGTTCCGCCACCTCGGTCAGCGTATTTCGGGTGATTTTTTCGCGCGGATAATTTTCGAGGTAATTCTCAAGCCGTTGCGGCGCCATATGCGCCATCAGGATCTTGCCGATGGAGGAGCAGTAAAGCTGCTGCCGCTTGCCGACGCTGACCGCATAGCGAATCGGATTTTCGCTCTCGACCTTGTCAATATAGCTCGCGATATCATCCTCGGGCGCGAGGATACCGAGTACGCCGGTCTCCCCCGTCTGACCCACCAGATCCTCCAGCACCGGATGGACCGTCGCGATCAGTTCCTTATCGGGGGTTGCGCGCATGGCAAGCGATATGAGGCGCGGTCCGAGGAAATAGCGCCCGTCCTCATCCCGGATCAGGCAGGCCTCTTCCGTCAGGCCCGAAAGCAGTCCGACCAGGCTCGTCTTCGGCGCATTCGCCTTGACCGCCAGCTCTGATAGCGTGGCGCCACTTTCCGTCTCGGCCAGAAAATCGAGAATGGCAAAAATCCGCCCGACGGATTGAGGCGCGCTCCGTCCCGCGGAACGCGCGCCATTTGTGATTCCGTCCTGCATTTTTTTGGATGTACTCATATTCGTATTATGTACGTATATGAGAAATGATGGCAAGAAAATATTTTGAACCGATACCAAGGGCGCGCAACATCTCGCCTTCAGCCTTGCCGCAGGGACAGAAGACAATTATTGCTTAAGCACAATCCCGCCAGCGCCAAGGAGAGACGCGGATTTGACAAAGATCTATATCGATGCCGATGCCTGTCCGGTGAAAGAGGAGGTGTATCGCGTTGCGGGACGGCACAAGCTGATGACCTATGTGGTCAGCAACAGCTGGATGCGCATTCCGCAAAGCCTGCTGATCGAACAGGTCGTTGTCGATGCCGGGTTCGACGCCGCCGATGACTGGATTGTCGAGAATGTCACGGCGCGCGATGTCGTCATCACTTCGGATATCCCGCTTGCCGACCGGGCTTTGCAAAAATCCGCAACCGTCCTGAGCCCGACCGGCAAGCCTTTCACGGACCAGTCCATCGGCATGTCCCTCGCCATGCGTGATCTCAACAGCCATCTCCGCCAGACCGGCGAGATCGCGGGCTATAACGCCGCCTTCAGCAAGAAAGACCGCAGCCGCTTCCTCAATATGCTGGAAAACACGCTGCAGAAACTCAAAAAAAGCTGAATCCCGAGGGCAGCAGAGGACATATAGTAAGAGGAGAAATGGCGCACCGGGGAAGATTCGAACTCCCGACCCCTAGATTCGTAGTCTAGTGCTCTATCCAGCTGAGCTACCGGTGCTGAGGTTGCCTTGACAGGCTATAGCAGAGCGGGCGGCAATGCACCGTTCGCCTGCGGATCGGGAAACTAGCCAAAAGGTACGGGCAATGCAAGCGATTAAAGCAAATTTCCGCAAAAAGTTGCTCCAAAATCCGTTCTTGTCGCCACGCCCGTCATTGGCTACTATCTGGCACTGGTTTCCGGATGGACTGGAACGGCGACATTGTAACCCCTGTTGGGCACTTGCGGCCACAGAAAACAAAGAGTGTTTTACAATCATGGTAGTCAACCTAACCCGCGCCCTTGCAATGAGTGCCCTGTTACTTGTAGCAAGCTGCTCCTTTGTCGATGAAAAACTTCTGCCGCCCCTAACCGGAGAACAGGCCAAGACGGAAAGCGCGGCAAAGGCGGAAAATGCCGAGAAACAGGCAATGGCCGGCGCGCAGCAGGCAACGCCGGTGAATGAGCCCGCCGCAAAACCCACAGCCATGATGATGAGCCGCTTTGCCCTGCCGGACGTGACGGATGCCGCAAGCACGGGCACCGTTGTCGGCAAGAAAGTGGAGGAGTTGCGCGACCAGCTTCGCAGCCTCCAGTCCAAGATCAACCAGCACAGCGCCGCCTTCGAAAAGCTTGAAGCCTCGACCACCGAAACCTCGCAGCGCTATCACGGGACGGTTGCCGCCATCAGCACCCGCCTGCAGATCGGCACCACCAAGGGCAACCCAATCCTGGTCAACCAGTGGAATGAAGCGCAGAAGGATCTGGAACAGGTCGCAGGTGATGTTTCCTCCATGAACAGCCTGGCGACGGCGGTCGCGAGCGATACGGACGAAACGAGCTATCTTCTCGACCAGATCCGTTCCGCCTTCGACTTGAGCGGCGCGATTGAGGAGGATCATCGCCAGCTCACCGTGTTGGAGGATGAGGCAAGCCGCACGTCCGTTCTCGTCAACCGGATGATGAGCCAGCTTTCCGGCGATATCAACCGCCAGACCGCCTATGTCGGCGCCGAGCGGACAAATCTCACCAATCTGTCAAATGCCATTCAGGCGGGCCATTTCCTGAATACAGAGGCCGCCGAAAGCACGATGACCAGCACCGCCAAGACCGCGAGCAACGGCAATGCAGATGACGGGCGTCAGGCTCTCGTCATCATCCGTTTCGATCGCGACAATGTCGCCTATGAGCAGCCGCTTTATGATGCGGTGAGCCGCGCGCTGCAGGAACGTCCGCAGGCGAATTTCGACGTCGTCTCCATCGCGCCCCTGAGCAATAACGCGACCACCATGACCGCCAATCAGCAGAAGTCGGTCCGGAATGCCGAACGCGTCCTGAAGTCCCTCACCGACATGGGCTTGCCGCCGTCACGCGTCAGCCTTGCCTCCACTTCGAACGCAAGTGTCTCCAGCAGCGAGGTGCATATCTACATCCGCTAAATTTTTAGTCGACCTTATTGCTTCGGGCGCTTTTTCAGCGCCTTTTTCTTTGCCCAACCCGCCTGATTTTAGTTTAAAAGCAATAATTTAGAAACCGAAAACGCTCCTTTCACCCGCCTCCCTTTCCTCTCTCATTGTCACATTGCTGTCATATTTTCTATAATAATTCTAAAAATTACTTGCAATATGATGAATGCAGTCATATATGAGATCCGTATCTGAAACACTGACCTATTTGGAGTTATCAATGCTGAAGAATATGGAAGGACAAAACGTCCCGAACGTCACGTTTAAAACCCGCGAAGGCGACAGCTGGCAGGATGTGACGACCGACGATCTGTTCAAGGGACAGAAAGTCATCGTCTTTGCCCTGCCCGGCGCTTTTACGCCGACCTGTTCCTCGACGCATCTGCCGCGTTACAACGAACTGGCCCCGGTCTTCAAGACCTCGGGTGTCGATCGCATCATCTGCCTCTCGGTCAATGACACCTTCGTCATGAACGAATGGAAGAAGGACCAAAAGGCCGAGAACATTACCTTTGTTCCCGATGGCTGCGGCACCTTTACCGAAGGTATGGGCATGCTGGTCGATAAGGAAAATCTCGGCTTCGGCAAGCGGTCCTGGCGCTATTCGATGCTGGTCAATGACGGCAAGGTCGAGAAGATGTTCATCGAACCAGAAGTCGAAGGCGATCCGTTCGAAGTGTCCGATGCGGACACGATGCTGAATTATCTGAACCCGAAAGCCCAGAAGCCGCGGGCGATCACGATCTTCTCGAAACCCGGTTGCGGTCATTGCGCCCGTGCAAAAAGCGCACTCCGGACTGCCGGTCTCGATTATGAGGAAATCGTCCTTGGCACAGATGCCACCAGCCGGTCTCTTCGGGCTGTCGCCGGCGCCTTGACAACGCCGCAGGTATTCATCGACGGCGTCAAGATCGGCGGCGCCGATGATCTTGAGAATTATCTTGAGAACCAGCAGGCCGTCGCAGCCTAAGGCTTAATTACATCGTGAAGGAGGTCAGTTCAGAGGCCTCCTTCATAAAAGAAACCCGCCGAACTCCCCCCGGCGGGTTTCTTGCCGTTTACACGGTTTTTAAATTGCGGTCAGAAGCGGTCAGTTACTCCAGGACATGCGGGCGACGTCGGTCGCAAACAGCGGCAGGTCTTTCCAGACACCGGTGAGGCCCTTGCGCACAACAATGATCCGCGGCAGTTCGAACAGATAGCCGTTGACCGCATCATCGGCCAGAATTTTCTGGGCCTCTTTCAGCAGCTTGGAGCGATCTTCCATCGAGACGGCGGAATCGGCCCTGGCCATGATCTCGTTGAACTTCGGATTATCATAATTGAAGTAATAGCCTTTGCGGGCATAAATGCCGATGTCCATCGGTTCCACATGGGAGACGATGGAGAGATCATAGTTCTTTTTCTTGTAAACCTGATCGAGCCACTGGGCCCAGTCGACATTGATGATCTTGATCTTGAAACCTGCTTTTTCAAGCTGGGAGGCAACAATCTGACCGCCCTTGCGCGCATAGTCTTCGACCGGCGGCAGTTTCAGGGTCAGTTCAAGACCGTTCGGATAGCCCGCTTCCTTCAGCAGTTCCTTGGATTTTGCCGGATCGTAGGGGTAGGTGCCCGTCAGATCGACATAGTCCGGATCCTGCGGCGAGAAATGGGAGCCGATCGGTGTGCCGTAGCCATACATCGCACCGTCGATGATTTCCTTGCGGTTAATCGCATGGGCAATCGCCTGACGGACTTTCAGCTTGGACAAGGGCTCGCGCGCATTGTTCGTGCTGAGGATCGTTTCGCCGTTCGTATTACCAACGAGAATGTTGAAATCGCCTTTCAGCGCATCGCTCGACAGCATTTCGTTCGGAACGTCGGCGGCATCCACATCACCGGCCAAGAGACCGGCAAAACGGGCTGTCCCGTCACCGATAAAGCGGAAGGTCACCTTCTTGATCGCAATGTCCTTCTTGTCCCGATAGGTGTCGGCGAGGCTGAGCTTCAGGCTGTCGCCCTTTGTCCAGCTGTCGAACTTGTAGGGGCCCGTGCCGACCGGATCGGTCGCATTGGTCTTGTCGGATTTCGGATCGACGATCACAGCCGTAGCTTCGCCCAGCTGCGCCAGAAGCTGCGGGTTCGGTTCTTTCAGTTTGATCACGACAGTGCTGGCGTCCGGTGTCTCGATGCTTTCCATGTTGGTGAAGCGTTCTTTGCGCTTAACCTGACTGTCCGGTGCGGCGTTCGCCTCAAACGTATATTTCACGTCCGAGCTATCGAAATCGGAACCGTCCTGGAATTTCACGCCTTTTTTCAGTTTGAAGGTATAGGTCTTGCCATCGTCGCTGACGGTCCAGCTGTCGGCCAGGAGCGGATTGATCGAGCTGTCCTCCCCGATCCGGGTCAGCCCCTCATAGATATTGTAAAGCGTGGTCAGTGAAATGGCCGCCGCAGCCCCGGTCCGGGGGTCCAGCCCCGGCGGCTCCAGCCGGACGGCGATCGTTACGCTATCACGGGCCGCATGCGCCGCAAGCGGTGACAACACCGCACTGGCAACGGCAGCGGCCAGAATAAATTTCTTCATCAACTCTCTCCCTATTGCAAGTCCTTCGAATATTCGGACTGATACCCTCTCATACCGCCTAAACTTTCCGCGTTATAGACGGCCCGGGCAATGGCGCGGGCCATACAGTCAGCCGCCATTGCCCCGATTTTTGCGATGCCGAGCGGTCTCGGCCCCATCAACTCTTTCTTTTCAGTCGATAATGTAAAAATACTATCTCCGTCCATCGGGGTATGTACAGGCCTAATTGCACGGGCAAAACCGTCATGCGCCATGATCGAGATGCGCCGCGCCTCGGCCTTTGTGAGGGTGATATTCGTCGCCACAACACCAATGGTAGTATTCTCCGCAAGACGCGATTCCTTCGGAAGCCCAAGCGGAATGTCTTCTTCAAGTTTTGGCGCGCCAAGGCCGCCAAATTCGCCGTTTTGCTCCAGCGCCCAGGCCCAGAAATACCCCGTCCCCGGGATCAGCACACTGCCAACGGGATTGGCGGCCACAATGGCGCCGACCTGCAGGCCGTCGTCCGTAACGACGGAGGCACTACCGAGCCCGCCTTTAATGACCCCGGCGCGCGCGCCATATCCCGCGCCGACATTGCCGAGCGGGAAGTCATGGGTGAGATTCTCCGTCGCGTGGATGCCGAGATCGCGATAGGGCGGCATGTCGCCCCAGTCTTTATCCCCGTCATTAATGAGGTCGAACAGGATGGCGGAGGGCACGATGGGCACAGTCAGCCCGTGAACCGCAAAGCCCCGCTTTTGCCGGGCGAGCGCAATGATGGCACCGGACGCCGCCTCCAGCCCGAAGACGGAGCCACCACTCAGGACAACGGCATCGATCCGCTCCACCAGGCAATCGGGATTGAGGGCCTCCGTCTCCCGCGTGCCGGGCCCGCCGCCCCGCACATCGACAGCGGCCACCGCCGGATTGTCGGGGACAATCGCCGTCACGCCGGTGATCACCTTCGTATCATGGGCGTTGCCGATACGGATCCCGTCCACGTCTGTAATGAGGTTTCGTTTGCCTGGTTTCATCATCTTATAAAAACTTTTCTTTTATTTGAAGGGAGGTTAGCCTTGGCTCTCGCGGCGGTCAATAATTCTTCACCACCGCAAAAGACGCCCTAAGAAGGACCCACCCATGCGCTCATCATTCCGCCTCCGTCTTTTGGCTCTTGCCCTGTTGACCGGCCTGACGCCGCTTTTCCTTTTCGCAGGCATGGCGGGTGCCGCGCCCGCAAAGGGGCAGTTCATGATCTCCGCCGCCAATCCTCTGGCGGCGAAGGCAGGACGCGATATTCTGGAGAAAGGCGGCAGCGCGATCGACGCGGCGATTGCAACGCAAATGGTCCTGACGCTGGTAGAGCCGCAATCCTCCGGCATCGGGGGCGGCGCCTTCCTCCTCTATTTCGATCAGGCGAAGAAAAAGCTGCAAACCTATGACGGGCGGGAAAAGGCCCCCGCCGCCGTCACCGAGGATCATTTCCTCCATCACGACGGCAGCCCGAAGAAATTCTATGAGGCCGTGGTCGGCGGCGGCGCGGTCGGCGTGCCGGGCGTTGTCGCCATGATGTATCTCGCCCATCAGGATCACGGCATCCTGCCCTGGAAAGACTTGTTCACCCCGGCCATCAAGCTTGCGTGGGACGGATTTCCAATCTCTGAACGGCTCTTCTTCCTGCTGGATCGCGACAAATATCTGAAAACGAAGAAAGCCGCCGCCGCCTATTTTTACGAAGCGGATGGCCGCGCGAAGCCGGTCGGCACGATCCTCAAAAACCCGGAGCTCGCCGAAACGCTTACCCGCATCGCGAACGAAGGCCCCGCCGCCTTTTATGAAGGCAACATCGCCCGCGATATCGTGGCAACCGTGACGGCGGATGAGACGAACCCCGGCCTGATGGGCCTCGCGGATTTAAAGAACTACAGCGCGCTGCGCCGCGATCCGGTCTGCGCCGGTTATCGAGGTAATGAGGTTTGCGGCATGGGACCGCCAACTTCGGGCGGAATTACCTTGCTTCAGATTTTGAAAATCCTGGAAACGAAGGATCTTGGCGCCCTGGCGCCGTTCGCCCCTGAAACCATCCACCTGGTGGCGGAGGCCAGCGCCCTCGCCTTCGCCGATCGCAGCAAATATCTCGGCGATGCGGATTTTGTCGAAATTCCGGTAAAAGCGATGCTGGATGCGGGATATCTGAAGACCCGCGCGAATCTGATCCCTGCGGATAAGACAGCCATTCCTTACGAGCCCGGCACACCGGCCGAGAAGCAGGGCGCGCTCGGCCTTGACGACGCGGTCGAGCTTCCCTGTACCAGCCATTTCAGCATCATTGATAAAAACGGCGATGCGGTTTCCATGACAACGTCGGTCGAGAATGTCTTCGGCTCCCGCCTCATGACCCATGGCTTTATCCTGAATAATCAGCTGACCGATTTTTCCTTCACCCCGCGGACAGAAGAAGGGCCAGTCGCCAACCGCATCGAACCGAACAAGCGGCCCCGAAGCTCCATGTCGCCGACCATGGCCTTCGATGGCGAAGGCAACCTCAAGCTCGTTCTAGGATCGCCGGGCGGCAGCCGGATCATCGGCTATGTATTGGAACCGCTCCTCGGGGTGCTCGACTGGGGCATGAGTATGCAGACGGCAATCAATATGCCCCATTATGTCGACCGGAACAGCACCCTCGATCTTGAAAAGGGAACGGTGCTTGAAAGCCGGAAAGACGCACTGGAAGCCATGGGATACAAGGTGAGCGTCCGCACGCTTAACAGCGGCCTGCATGGCATTCTGATGACGAAGGACGGCTATGACGGCGGGGCGGACCCCCGCCGCGAAGGAATTGTTTTGAACAAATAGCTCAGTCTTCCGGCTTTTGCACAACGATGAAGAGGCGGGAGAAGGGATAAAGCGTCGATCCGTCACGGCGCTCCGGGTAGGCCTCAACCAGCCGCTCGGCATATTCCGCCTCGAACTCCGCAACCTCATCCTTGTCAAGTACTTGCAGGAACGGGCGAAGCGCACTTCCCCGCGTCCATTCCAGCACAGCATCCTTGCC
>SBHH01000250.1 GCA_006226265.1 Alphaproteobacteria bacterium
CCTTTCTTGATCTTGAATGCGATAACTTGTTTGCAGGCAAACAAGTTTACCAGTCTCGAAACGCCGCACAATAAAAAACCCGGCACGAAGCCGGGTTTTTTTCAATTTAGGTTGCGCGGGCCTGCGTCAGTTGCGGTTCCCCATCAGGTTCAGCAGCAGCAGGAACATGTTGAGGAAATTGAGGTAGAGCGAAACTGCGCCCATGATGGCCCCTTTTTCCAGCACTTCCTGGCTGTAACCGTGATAATACTGCGATTTCAGCCGCTGCGTATCGAAGGCGGTGAGGCCCGTGAAGATCAGCACACCGAGGATGGAGACAACGAAGTTCATCATCGCGGAATGCAGGAAAATATTCACGACCGAAGCAATGATAATGCCGATCAGCCCCATAAAGAGGAAGCTCCCGAAACCAGTCAGGTCCCGCTTCGTCACGTAGCCATAGAGGCTGGACGCGCCAAAGGTGGCGGCGGTAATAAAGAAGACTTCAACAACGCTTTGTGCCGTATAGACCTTGAAAATATAGGCGATTGAAACACCGAAGGTCGCCACCATGATCCAGTAAAGGACTTTGGTCGTGCTCGCGCTCGCGCGGGACATACCAAGCAGCAGGCCAATCGGCGCCAGCATCACAACCCACTGCAGGGGCGTACCGAAAACGGCCTGATAAAAAGCCGGGTTCATGGCCGTGATCGCGGCGGCAATACCACTCAGCGCAAGGCCAGAAGCCATATAGTTGTAAACCTTCAGCATATAGCTGCGCAGGCCCTCATCCAGAACGGCACGGTCCTGCGCGCCTGCTCTAGCCGTGTTGAACTTAGAAAAGTCTGTTGCCATCTACATTTCCCCTGAAGGTATCGAATTCTTGATTTATATTGTATTTTCCGCCTTGTCTTTCAAGCGGAAAAAGCACCCGAACTCGCAATAAATCCGCTTGCAAGCACAAGCATAGCATCATTCTTCCGAAATATCGAGAATGGCTTGTAAATCAGCCTGTTGAAACAGGAAGACCTGATACTTTTTACCATTTTTCTTGCCAACCCATATCTCTCACGGAAAACACCATATACGCCAGCCCTTTCGGTGAAATAAGGAAATCTGTCAAAAGTTTTCCATTTTCTCATCAAATTCACGGCATGGCCCTGCCACATTCGCCCCCCATTCTCTTAGTCATGGCAACCGGGCGGGTGCTGAAATACAGTTCCCGCCAAACTGCCGACGGTAACGGGCCAATCCCGGTCAGACCGTCTAAAGCAAAAGAAACGGAGACTTGATTATGAAAAAGCTTCTTATCTCAGTTGCGGCCCTCAGCATTCTTGCTGCAGCCCCTGCAATGGCCGCAACCGGTAATTTCAAAAAAGTCGACGCCAACGGAAACGGCACCATCAGCTTTCAGGAACTGAAAGCAGCAATGCCAAGTGCTACCAAGGCAAAGTTTGCTGCCGCTGACAAGGACAAGAGCGGTGAACTGTCCAAGAAAGAATTTTCTTCCATGAAGGGATAATATTCCCTCGTGGCTTCGTTGCCTCCCTGTGTCTGGCCGTCAGTTATCCCCCGGTAGCTGGCGGCCGGATACGTTTCAGGGAGGCAACCTCGCCTTTTTCAATCCACCCGGAGGACCGGAGCCGTCTTTTCACCAAGCGCCCGCCAGGATCCAACCAGCCCAAAGGAAAGCGTGACAGCAACACTCACCAAAATCGTTGCGAGAATGGTGAAGGGCAGACTGACCCATTTTCCGTCGAGAAGTTCTGTTACGACAAAATAGGCCGCTATCCACCCCGCTCCGGCTGCGATGACAGACGTCACCAGGCCAAGCAGGGCATATTCCAGAAGAAAGGTCGCGAAGATATTTTTCCGCGTGGCCCCGAGGACCTTCAGAATCACGGCGTCATAAACCCGCTTTCTATGTCCTGCCGCGAAAGCACCCGCCAACACCAGTATCCCGGCCACCAAAGTGATCGAGGAAATCGCAGAAACGGCGGAAGATAATTGTTCCAGTATCTTTGCAACGGTCTGCAAGGCTTCCTTCATGCGAATGACGGAGATATTGGCATACTTGCCGGTGACCGCCCGGAAAAGGGCGTTTTCCGCTTTGTCGTCGGCCCGCGCGGTCGCGAGATGCGCATGCGGTGCGCCTTTAAGACTGTGGGGATCGAAGACCAGCACGAAATTGATCGACATCGTGGTCCAGTCGATCTCCCGCAAATTCGCGACTGTTGCCGTGATTTCCCGGCCCATGACATTGACAGTGATCGGATCGCCGAGTTGTAGGCCCAAGCCTTTCGCAATTTCCTTGTCCATGCTGACGAGCGGCGGCCCGGCGTAATCTTCCGGCCACCATTTTCCGTCCACAACGACCGCGCCTTTCGGTGGCATCGCAGCATAGGTAATTCCACGATCCCCCCGGAGCGCCCAGCGGGCATCCGGCGCGACCTTGACCTCGGCGGCAGGCACACCATTCACCCTGGTGATACGTCCCCGCATATTCGGGACATGCTCGACATCCGAAACGCCCGGCACGCTTTCCGCCGTCTTCACGAAATTATCAAGCTGGTCCGACTGAATATCTATGAAGAAGAAGGCGGGGGCGCGCTCCGGTATCTGCTCCTGCACCTGCCGGGTGAGGTTACCCTCGATCAAGGCGACCGTGACGAACAGGGTGAGCCCGAGCCCCATCGAGAGGATGACACTGTTGGTCGCAGCATCGGGGCGATAAAGATTGGCGATGGCAAGCCGGAGAGCCGGGATTTTCGGGCGGTGCAATCGCCTCGCAAGCGATTGCACCGCATATCCCGTCGCCATGAGAAGCGCGAAAATACCGGCAAGCGAGACAATAAAGATGGCGGCGAATTTCTTCTCGTAACTCGTGAGGACGGCGAGCAGAACAAGAACGCCGAGGCTGACAAGAATGGCCAGAATATATTGCAGGCGCGGCCATCTAAACCGGCTGAACTGGCTCCGGAAGAGAGACGCCGCCGGTGTCTCCCGCGCGCGGGCAAGCGGCCAGATGGTGAAGACGGTGGCGGTCAGGAGGCCATAAGCCGTCGCCATCAGAAGCGGGCCCGCCGTGATTGTTATCTTGGGCGGCACGGGGAGCGCCCGCGCAAGGAATTCAGAGGCCATCATCGCCCCGCCAATCCCGAGCAACAAGCCGATGATCGAGCCCATGACGGCGAGAAACAGGACCTGCAGATAATGAATGCGGAAAATAAGCCGGCTGCTCGCGCCCAGGCATTTCAGGGTGGCAATCGTCTCCGTCTTGCCATCAAGATAAGCGCGAACCGCATTGCCGACACCCACCCCGCCGACCGCCAGCGCCGTGAGGCCGACCAGCGTCAGGAAAAGCGAAACCCGGTCAATGAAGCGCTTTATGCCAGGCGCACCGTTGGTCGCATCACGAATACGCCAGACAGCATCAGGAAAGGCGGTTTGAGCATTTTCCCGGAAATCCGCTATCGATTGCCCGGGTGCGAGCGCAATACGATAGTGATAGCGCACCAGACTGCCGGGTTGAACCAGTCCCGTATCCTGAAGCGCCGCCCCAGAAATGATCATCCGGGGACCGAGTGCAAGACCTTGCGATGCCTTGTCCGGCTCGGTCGCGATCAGCCCGCGCACCTGAACCGCCAAATCGCCTACTTTGACGAGACTGCCCCGCGAGAGGTCGAGCCGGTCGGCAAGAGCGGGCTCGATCAGCGCTCCATAGATGCCGTCCTGCTTTTCAAGCAGCTCTTGCGGCGGGCCCGCCGGGCTATCGTCCGTCAATGTAAGGGCACCAAAAAGCGGGTAGGCGCCATCGACAGCCTTCAGTTCAGACAAGGTGCTGATCTTGCTGTCCATGCCTCGCACCATGGCGCGCATGGTATCGATTTCGGAGAGGCGGCCGTTTTCGCGGAACCAGTTTTTCTCATCCTCATTGGCGGCGCGCTGCGTGAGGCGGATATCCACATCGCCGCCGAGGATCACCCGGCCGTTTTCCTCAAGCCCCCGGGTAATGGAACCTGATAGCGTGCCGACGCCCGCAATGGCGGCAACGCCAAGAACAAGGCAGGCGAGAAAAATCCGGAAACCCTTGAGACTGCCCCGCAAATCCCGCCGGGCAAATTTGAAGGCGAACAGAAAACTGTCGGGACGTTCTCCGTTATTCACTCGTTTCGGTCCCTTCCAGTTCCGGGGCGGCAACGCTGACCCGGCCATCCTCGATCCGGATGACATGGGAGCAACGGCTCGCCAGCGCCTCGTCATGGGTAATCAGCACCATGGTCGTGCCCTGCTTCGCATGCAGGTGGAACATCAGATCGACGATCCGCTCCCCGGTCTGGCCATCGAGGTTACCGGTGGGTTCGTCCGCGAGCAGGATTTTAGGATCCGTGCAAAGCGCCCTGGCAAGGGCCACGCGCTGTTGCTCCCCGCCTGAAAGTTGCGCTGGATAATGGCTCGCCCGTTCCTCCAGCCCGACGGAGGCAAGCTTTTCCCGCGCGAGATCGAAGGCATCGCGCCGCCCGCCAAGCTCCAGCGGGATAGCGATATTTTCAAGCGCCGTCATGGTCGGGATCAGATGAAAGGACTGGAAGACAATGCCGATATTGTCGCGGCGGAAGCGCGCCAGGGCATCCTCATCCATCGTCTCGATTTTCGCGCCCGCAATGCGGATCGTGCCGCTCGTCGGGGCCTCCAGCCCCGCCATGATCGACATCAGAGTCGATTTGCCGGACCCAGAAGGACCGACGATGCCGAGGGTCTCCCCCGGCTGTACAGTCAAATCTATACCACGTAAGATATTGACGGGGCCCGCATCCGACTTAAGTGTGAGATGGACGTCCCTTAATTCGATGATCGGCTCTGGAGGCAAGATAATTTCCATGCAAAAACAACAGGGTCTGACTTCTGCATATGGCGGCCGGACCGCTTTATTCAATATTTTTGCGGGCCTCCTGCTTGTTTTTTGCATTCTGTCCAATGCCTCCGCCGCGCCGGCGACGCGCATTGTCGCCATCGGGGACAGTCTCACGGCCGGATATGGCCTGCCACCCGGCGTTGATTTCGTCACCCAGCTTCAGGCCGCCCTTCGGAAAGAAAATTTCGATGTCAAAATCGAAAATGCGGGCGTTTCGGGCGATACCTCAACGGGCGGATTACAGCGGCTTGACTGGGCGCTTGGCGATGGCGCCGATCTCGTCATTCTGGAACTTGGCGCGAACGATGCCTTGCGCGGGATTTCGCCAGGCGTCACGCGAAAAAATCTTGATGAGATACTTGGCGTCCTTAAGAGGCGGAATATCCCGGTTCTCCTGACTGGCATGATGGCACCACCCAATATGGGCAAGGATTATGCCAGTGAATTCAATAGCATCTATCCCGATCTCGCCGCCAAATACGACGTCGAGCTCTACCCCTTCTTCCTGAAGGATGTCGCCGCGATCCCGTCCCTTAACCAAAGTGATGCTATTCATCCAAACGCGGAAGGTGTAAAAGTGATCGTGAAAAACATGCTGCCATATGTGGCGCGGTTTCTGAAATAGACAGCCCCCTCCTGTCCCCAAGTTCGAGGAGTATTCATGCGCCTTTTCGTAGCCATTTCCCTGCCGGACGAGATCAAGGAAAACATCTCGTACCTTCGGGGTGGCATCCCCGATGCGCGCTGGATCGCCGCGGAAAATTCCCATGTCACCCTCGCCTTCATCGGCGAAGTGCAAAGCCCGATGATGCAGGATATTTCGCTGGCCCTCGGGCGCATTCGCCACCCGGCGTTCGAAATGAATATCGAAGGGGTCGGTGTTTTTGGCAGCAACAAGCGCCCACGCATTCTCTGGGCCGGGGTGCGGAATATCGACAGCATCAATCTGTTGCACAAGAAGATCGTCACGGCGATCGAGGGCGTGGGCGCGAGCGTCGATGACCGCCGCTTCCGCCCGCATATCACGCTCGCCCGGGTGCATAACTCTCCTTACGAGCGGGTACGGAATTTCCTGACTGATCACGCGCTTTTCCGGACTGAGACAATCCCGGTTGATGGTTTCGCGCTTTTTTCAAGCCATCTATCCTCGACCAGCGCCATTTATCAGGAAGAAGTTGCCTTCGATCTTATTCCGGCGGCCTCGTGATCATGAAGACGTCATAGCGCGTCGATTTCCCCATAATCTGATGCGACGGCGCGGGGATGCCGGTCATCGGGGCCGCCCGTCGCGGCCATTTGAGGACAACCCGTTTCGTGGCCGTTGCAAGCGCCGCCTGCATCAGTTCCCGGCTGTCGGGATCGGCACCCACGATGTCCCGCAAATTCCGCATTTCCTCTTTCACCAAGGCTGATTTCCCGCGCGGCGGATGCATGGGATCGATGAGGATGGTCTCCACTTGTAGGCCGGGCAGGATATCCTTTGCATCGCCCTTTATCAGGCTCATCCGGTCCATGATTTCGGCAAGCTCTTGTGATGTAGCACGTGCTTCCTTTATCGCGGCCTCCAATGCGGCATGGACCGCCGTATTCCGCTCGATGAGGGTGATTTCCGCGCCAAGGGAGGCAAGCAGAAAAGCATCGCGGCCAAGGCCCGCCGTTGCATCCACGATTGGTGGGGTAACACCCGCCTTCAAACCCAGCGCACGGGGAAGTTCCTGGCCGCGACCGCCGCCGTGACGCCGCCGGTAATCGACCGCACCGCTGGTGAAGTCGATATGAAGTGGCTTATCGGTCATGCGGAGCCATCCCTCAAAATCCCAGATTTTCCTTCCACCAGGTCGGCAGCGCGAAGGAGGCCGTGTGAAGCGCCGGGTTATAATGGCGGCCCCAATGCTCTTTCACCGGTTTGGAATAGTCGTAACCGTCAAGGCTATAGAGGAAGAAGCCGAACTCCGCCGCCGGATAAAGCTGCACGATGGAACGATAGCCCGCGACATGCGGCAGTAGCCGGTCGCGCTGCATGATGGAGACGAGGTTCTGATCCTTGTCGCCGCAAAGCTCCTGCAGAAAGTAAGCGCGAGACTTGCCGACAAAGATGCTGTCGCTGTCAAGAACCACGCCGTCCGGCTTGATGCAGGCCGAGAAATCCTCGCAAAACTCGCGGGTGAAAACGCTGGAGGAAGGGCCGACCGGCTCGCTTAAGTCAAGAATGATGAGATCAAACTTGTCGCCTCGCGCCCGCGCCTCGCGCATATAGTCCGCCGCATCGCCGATGATGAGTTCGACGCGGGGATCGTCATAGTCGCCGTTGATCGCAAGATATTCACGGGAGATTTCCACGACGCGCCTGTCGATCTCCACCATCACGACACGGGAGACGAAATCATGGCGCAATGCCTCCCGCAGGATACCGCCATCGCCGCCACCCACGATCAGCACCTCGGCCTTTTCCCGCTTGCGGCCGAGAAGCGGCACATGCACCGCCATCTCGTGATACATGAACTCGTCCGAGTGGGAAGCCTGCACCAGATCGTCGAGTGTAAGGACACGACCGAACACCTCATGCTCGAACACCTCGATCTTCTGATAGGGGCTTTGTTCGGAATGCAGCAGCTGCATGTCCATCGCATGGGTGAAGGCAACCCCTTCGGTTTCCTCATGCCACCAGTTGCGGCTTGTCTCTGAAATTTTTGTCATGGCCTGCCGGATATCAAACTAAATCTTCATGAAACCGATGGCTGGACAAGCCTGCGCAGCGATATCATATTCAAATGCGAGCTTATAGCCGAAAAGCCCAAGGGCTGGCTACTCTGGAAGTTCAAAAAGGGAGGATGCACCGATGACCATGAAACTGGCCGAAGACGATATTGATTTCGCCCTTAAATCCCTGCCCGGCTGGTCGAAAGTCGCAGGCCGGGAAGCTATCGCCCGAAACTTCCGCTTCAAGAATTTCAACGAGGCCTTCGCCTTCATGACCCGTGTCGCCATGAAGGCCGAGAAAATGGACCATCATCCCGAATGGTTCAATGTTTTCAACCGGCTGGACGTAACCCTTGCCACCCATGACGTCGACGGTCTGAGTGACAAGGATATCGAGCTTGCCCGCTATATGAACAAGATCGCGGGCTAACCTATTTCGGCGCCATCCGGATCGCGCCGTCGAGACGGATCACCTCTCCGTTCAGCATCTGGTTCTCGACGATCTGCCGGGCAAGCGACGCATATTCTGACGGCTGCCCCAAACGGCTCGGGAAGGGGACGCTCGCGCCCAAAGCCGCTTGCACGTCATCTGGCAGGCTTTTCAGAAGCGGCGTCTCAAAAAGGCCCGGCGCAATGGTCACAACCCGGACCCCGACAGAAGCAAGATCGCGCGCAATCGGCAGGGTCATGCCGACAATCCCGCCCTTGGAGGCCGAATAAGCCGCCTGACCAATCTGGCCATCAAAGGCCGCGACAGAGGCCGTATTGATGCAGACACCCCGCTCTCCACTTTCCATGGGGTCCATCTCCACCATGTCGCTTGCCGCGCGTCGGATGCAGTTGAAGGTACCGATCAAATTGACGGAAATGACCTGTTCGAACTTATCGAGGGGATGCATCCCCCGGCTTGAAACCGTCTTGGCCGCCGGGCCAATGCCGGCGCAATTGACGAGAATGCGGGCAGGACCGAGCGTCGCCTTCGATTTCGCGAAAGCCGCCTCGACCGAGGCATCGTCCGCGACATTGACCGTGCAGGCAATGCCGCCGAGTTCCTTTGCAGCGGCTTCCGCCGCTTTTTCATTCAAATCGAAAATGGCGACTTTTGCCCCCGCCTTTGCCAGCATCGTCGCCGTCGCATTGCCAAGGCCCGATGCCCCGCCCGTCACAATCGCCACTTTTCCGGAAATATCCATTTTATTCTCCAGTTATTGTCGGATGATCCATCCCGTTTCCTTAATTCTTCCATACACGGCTTGCCGGTAAATGTGAAGACAGCGCCGCTTGCATTCCATCGCGCCGAGGCGCATATAGAAGGTCATGAGCAACAAAGCGGAAGACGATACCTCGGCCTTCGATGCCGAAAAGATGCAGCAGGACAAGCGCCTTGTCATGCGGGAGTTTGCCGCCAAGCTTCGCAAGAATATTGGCAAGATCCCCTTCGCCGAGGATGTGACGGCCAGCTTCTATTGCGCGGTCGACAGCAAAAGCCCGGCTTTCGTAAAGGCGGTGCTGTTCGGCGCCCTCGCCTATTTCATAATGCCTGCCGATGTCATTCCGGATTTTATCGCCGGAATTGGCTTTACCGACGATGCCAGCGTCCTGATGGCTGCCATGGCGACGGTTCAGAAATATATCAATGACGACCATCGGGAAAAGGCCCGCCAGTTCCTTCAAAAGGAGCCCGAGAACGCTGACTAAGGTCAAATACCCCGCCTTCAAACCGAATATTGCGCGATGCAGGATGCAAATTTCAGAAAATTGTGCACGGCAACATATTTTTGTTATATAGCATCTTCAATCCATGTCCATCAAACCCGAGGAACTGATGAATGAGTGATAGGAAGATTTATGCGGACGCGAGTGCCGCACTGGATGGCCTGCTGAAAGACGGCATGACCATCATGTCCGGCGGCTTCGGCCTCTGCGGTATTCCGGAAACCCTAATCGATGCGGTGAAAGCATCCGGCGTCAAAGGCCTCACCGTCATTTCCAACAATGCAGGCGTTGACGGGATCGGACTTGGCGTGCTTCTGGAAAGCAAGCAGATTTCGACCATGATTTCTTCCTATGTCGGGGAAAATAAGCTTTTTGCCGAACAGTTCCTTGCGGGCGATCTTGAGGTTGTCTTTACACCGCAAGGCACCCTGTCCGAGCAGATCCGCGCAGGCGGCGCGGGCATCCCGGCCTTCTACACCAAGACCGGTGTTGGAACGCTGGTTGCCGAGGGCAAGGAAGTGAAAAACTTCGATGGCGAGGATTATGTGATGGAACGCGGCCTGACCGCCGACGTCGCGCTCGTCCATGCCTACAAGGCGGACAAGGAAGGCAATCTCGTATTCCGGAAAACCGCCCGCAACTTCAACCCGATGATGGCAACCGCCGGCAAGATCACGATCGCCGAGGTCGAGCATCTGGTCGAACCGGGCGAGATTGATCCGGATCATATCGTTGTGCCGGGCGTCTATGTCCAGCGTATCGTGCATGTGCCGAACCCGGTCAAGCATATCGAACAGCGGACCACCCGCCCCCGTAATCAGGTCGCCTGACCCCATTCGCTAGAGGATAATCACATGGCTTGGACCAGAGAACAGATGGCGCAGCGCGCCGCACAGGAACTTGAAGACGGATTTTACGTCAATCTTGGTATCGGTATCCCGACCCTTGTTTCCAACTTCATCCCGGACGGGATGGAAATCCAGCTGCAGAGCGAGAACGGCATGCTCGGCATGGGCCCCTTCCCTTACGAAGGAGACGAGGATGCCGACCTCATCAATGCCGGCAAGCAGACGGTGACGGAACTGCCGACCACCAGCTATTTTTCGAACGCGGATTCTTTTGCGATGATCCGGGGCGGTCATATCAACCTCTCCATCCTCGGCGCGATGCAGGTGGCCCAGAACGGCGACCTCGCCAACTGGATGATCCCGGGCAAGATGGTCAAGGGCATGGGCGGCGCGATGGACCTCGTCGCCGGTGTGAAAAAGGTCATCGTTGTGATGGAGCATACGGCGAAAGGTCAGCCGAAACTCCTTAAAACCTGTAATCTTCCATTAACCGGTGCAGGTGTGGTTGATATGGTTATTACGGATATGGCGGTCTTCGAGTTCGACAAAAGTGGCAAAACGACCATGAAGCTGGTCGAGCTTGCCGACGGCGTCACCCTTGACGAAGTCAGGACCGCGACCGAAGCGGAATTCGAGGTCTCGCTCTAACTCTGACTGGTATCTTTTCAAAAATAAACCCGGAGGGATCGGAGATCAGCTTTCCGACACTCCGGGTTTATTTTTGCCAAGTCCCGCTTCCCGCCGAACGATATAGAGGCTGGAGGCAACAATGATCCCGGCACCCAGTAGCATCGGCGCATCGGGAATTTCGCTGAACACGAAATAGCCGAGGATGCCGGAAAAAACGAGCCGGGCATAATCGAAGGGAGAGACTGCGGTCGCCTCCCCAACTGCGAACGCGCGGATCGTGCAGAAATTGGCACCCGATCCGAAGCAGGCCAGTGCTACCAGGACCGCGATATCCCCTGGGCTCGGCGTGATCCAGACGAAACTCGCCGGAATGGCGGAGACAATCGTCGCGAAAAAGCTCATGTAGAACATCATGGTGATCGGCTTTTCCGTAGCACTCAGCTTTTTAAGGAACACCGAAACCAGCGCCAGCATCAGGGCGCCGAACAGGGCAACCGCTGAGGCGAGCTCAAACTGTCCCTCCGCATTCACCATGACGAGAACACCGAGAAAACCTACCGCCGTTGCCGTCCAGCGTCGCCAGCGGATTTTCTCGCCCAATAGCACAACGGCCAGCAGGATCAGGAAGAGCGGGCGGGTAAAGGTGAGGGCCACCGCATCGGCAAGCGGAAGATGCGTGATGGCATAAAATATCGACAGCATACCGGAGATACCGACGGTCGCCCGCATCAGATGAAGCCCGATCACCTTCGTCTTGAGCGGTGCAAATCCATGACGAAGAGCGAAGGGCAGGATCACCAGAAATCCGAAAAAGGTACGAAGGAAGGCAATCTGGAAACTGTCCATCCCCTCGCCCAGAAACTTGATCCCCATGCTCATGCAGGAGAAGTACCAGCCGCCGGCCAGCATCCAGAGCGCGCCCTGTCCGTTCGGTGGGACATTATTCCAGATGGAGAGCCACCCACCCTTTGACGGAACTGTGATGCTCAACGTCCCGGTCCCGAACTTGCCTCGGCAGTTGCATGGGCCAGAACTTCCGGCCCGTCCGGTTTGGCGGCAATCCGGCTTTGTCGGGATTCCCGAATCGCAATATAGATGGAAGAGGAGAAAATTACCGCCGCGCCGATATAGGTATAGATATCCGGCGACTGCAGGAAGAAGATAAAACCGATAGCAGCCGAAAAGATGAGCCGGAAGAAATCAAACGGCATGACGAGGGAGGCTTCGGCCAGCGAATAGGCCCGCGTAAAGGAGAGATGGCCAAAGGTAGCCAACAGGCCGATGGTCAGGATCAACATGATCTGGTGCAGGGTCGGCGTCTGCCAGACAAACATCGCGGGCAGGAAGGACATCGGCAAAATCCAGATCTGCGTCCAGGCGACAATTGCGGGCGTACTCTCGGTACGCGACAGCAGTTTCACGAACATGATCGACATCGCCATGCCGACAGCGGAAATCAGCGCCGCATAGGACCCGAGATTGAGATGGGTGAAGCCCGGGCGGAGAATGATCATGGCGCCTGCGAACCCGACAATCATCGCCGTTCCACGCCGGATACCGACCTTTTCGCCAAGAATAAAAATGGCGAGCACGGTTCCAAAAATCGGCGCCGTGAAATTGAGCGACACGGCATCCGCCAGCGGCAACACGCTCACTGCATAGAACCAGCTGATCATGGAGAGAAAGCCCGAAAGCCCGCGACCGCAGTAAAATCCGACCCGCTTTGTCTTCAACCCGCGAATGCCGACTTTCAGAAGCCAGGGCATAATGAAAAGAAGCCCGGCGACATTGCGAAGGAAAAC
>SBHH01000193.1 GCA_006226265.1 Alphaproteobacteria bacterium
TGATCCACCATGAAGAGGAGGCGGCTCGCGCTCGTCTCATACTGGGTTTCATATGCCGGGGTATCACTGTCATTCATAGGATCTGCTTCGAATGTCTGGAAACTTTATGCCGAAACGGCGGTCGGCCATCCGGCCTTTCTGCTCCGCCAGACTATAGAGAAAATCTCTTTTCAGGCAAGCGTCCTGCCCCATTCGCGCGGTGAAAATCGGGAACCAGGACCGGAATTACGGAGATTGCCCTTCACATCTTCGTCACATCGCGCGTAGTATATTGAAATTGAAGGCTTCCCTTTGGAATTCCGCCAGAAAGCAAGGATCTCATGCGACGACTTCGCTGTACCAAAATTATCGCAACTCTGGGCCCCGCCAGCTCCGATCCCGACGTGATCGAGGCGCTGCACCGGGCGGGCGCGGATGTCTTCCGCCTCAATTTCAGCCATGGCGAGCATGCCGACCATCAAAGCCGGGTCGAGACGATCCGCGCGCTGGAGGAAAAGACCGGCCGCCCCATCGGCATTCTCGCCGATCTGCAAGGGCCGAAAATCCGTCTCGGCACTTTTGAAGGAGGTGCGGCCATGCTGAAAAACGGCGCCCGCTTCCGCCTTGATCTTGAGGAGGCGGCGGGCGATGAGACCCGTGTCTCCCTGCCTCATCCCCAAGTGCTGGAATCGCTGGAGGCAGGCTCCATCCTTCTCCTTGACGATGGCAAGCTGCAGCTTACCGTCGAGAAGGCGGGCAAGGATTTCGCCGATTGCAAGGTGACCGTCGGGGGGCGCATTTCCGATCGCAAGGGCGTCAATATCCCGAACGCCGTGGTGCGGATGAGTCCTCTTACCGACAAGGACCGGCGCGATCTTGATTTTGCGCTCTCGCTTGGCGTGGACTGGGTCGCGCTTTCTTTCGTTCAGCGGCCCGAGGATATCGCCGAGGTCAAGAAAATCGCCGCCGGGCGCGCCGCCGTCATGGCGAAGATCGAGAAGCCCGCGGCGGTCGAGGCTTTGGATGGCATTATCGAACTTGCCGATGCGGTCATGGTCGCGCGCGGCGATCTTGGCGTTGAAATGCCGATCCAGCGCGTTCCTTCCATCCAGAAGCATATCATTGCTTGCGCGCGCGAGGCGGGCAAGCCGGTCGTCGTCGCGACGCAGATGCTGGAAAGCATGATTGCCGCACCGGTGCCGACCCGCGCGGAAGTGACCGATGTCGCCAATGCCATCTATGACGGGACCGATGCCGTGATGTTGTCGGCGGAAAGCGCGGCGGGCAAATTCCCGATCGAGGCCGTTTCCATGATGAGCGATATCGCCGAAGTCACCGAAAAGGACCCGGCCTACCGTAAGGCAATCGACGCCAAGCATGGCCATCTCGAGGCCACCACCGCCGATGCGATCAGCGCGGCGGCGGCGCAGGTTGCCCATACCATCGGCGCGGCCACCATTGTCACCTATACGACATCAGGCTCCACTGCCCTTCGGGCCGCGCGCGAACGGGGCGAGACGGCGGTTCTGGTGCTCACCCCCGTCCTGAAGACAGCCCGGACCCTCGCCCTTGTCTGGGGGCTGCATTGCGTTCATACGCGCGATGCGGAAAATTTCGCCGATATGGTGAACAAGGCCTGCAAGATATCCTTTGCGGAGGGCTTCGCGCGGCCGGGCGAGCGGGTCGTCATCATGGCGGGCGTTCCCTTCGGCACGCCGGGTTCGACCAATATCCTCAGAATTGCCTGGGTCGGCGAACAGTAAAAGAGAAGAAAGGCGCAAGCGCGATTTAGATATTTTTCTTGTCGCGCTCCGTCTCCAGCATCTTCATATGCGTCTTCACCCCTTCCATATGGGGATTGATCGCAACGGCCTTCTCATAGGCGGAGATGGCATCTTCGGGCTGCTTCTGCAGCTCGTAAATCTGGCCGAGGCCTGCAAGCGCACCGAAATGCCGGGGCTCCAGCTCCAGCGTATGACCGATATCCTCGATCGAACGATCAAACTCCCCCACAAGGAAGAGGACCGTCGCCCGCTTGTTCCAGGCTTCGGAAAATTCGGGGTCTATCTTGATCACGGTCGAGAAGAGCGCAATAGCCTTGTCAAACCGTCCCTCGCTCATATAGCGCATGCCCTGCAACATCATGAAATCGACCGTATCGCTGCCCGATGTCAGCCAGATTTTCCAGATACTGCCCTCAATCACCTTGGCATCCTGATCGCTTTTCACTTCGGCCAGCTGTGTGAAAAGGCCATCAAGGCGCGGATCATCCTGTCGCGCATGGGAGGGCTGCGCCAAAAAAAAGACGCCAAGAAAAAGGGATATACCAATGATCTTTAAGCTCATTTTCCTGATATAGGGGAGCGATCCGCGATTGGTATAGAAAAAAATCTACACGCTTTCGTGAACCATATGCCCTGTCCCCTCCTTCGCGGCAAGGCGTCCTTCCAGCGTGGGAGGGATCGGCCCGCCGGTCGCCCAATCGAGCAGTTCCACCGTATGCACGACCGGCAGATCAAGTCCCGAGGCAATCTGCGTGATGCAGCCGATATTGCCCGCCGCGACGAGATCGGGCGCGGTTTTCCGGATATTGCCGACTTTCCGTTCCTTCAGCCGGGCGGAGAGTTCCGGCTGCAGGAGGTTATAGGTGCCCGCCGATCCGCAGCAGATATGCCCCTCCGGCACTTCCGCAACCTCGAAATCAAGGGCCTTCAGAAGCACCTTCGGGGTTTCGCGGATACGCTGGCCATGCTGCAATGAGCAGGCGGAATGGTAGGCGACTTTGAGGGGCGGGATATTCATCGTCCGCTGCAAATCGAGCTTCTCGGCGAACTCGCTGATATCCATGGTAAGCCCCGCGATTTTTACAGCCTTTTCAGCAAGACCCGGTTCAGCGTTTCCGGCGAAGAGATTGCCATAGTCCTTCACCGTCGTGCCGCAGCCCGAGGTATTGATGAGGATCGCATCGAGGCCTTCCCCCTCCATCTCCGCCGCCCAGGCAAGGATATTCGTGCGGGCAAGTTTGAGGGCCGGTTCTTCCTGCCCCATATGAAGCGGCAGCGCGCCGCAGCAGCCCGCCTCGGGCGGGGTGATGACCTCAACACCGAAGCGGGTGAAAAGCCGGATGGTCGCGGCGTTGATCTCGGGATTGAGAACCTCCTGCGCGCAGCCGGTCATCAGCACAACGCGCATTTTGCGTTCCGAGGCGGCCTTATGCTGACGCGTCTCGCTCAGTTTGGAAGGCGCAGGCAAATGCAGGGGCGCAAGTTCCAGCATCGCCCGGAGTCGCCCCCGGAAAAGTCCTTTCAGGGGCCGCGCGAGCCCTGCCGCCCGAAGCGCCAGGCGGAAGAGTTTCGGGCGCGGCAGGATGGCGCCGAGAACCGCGCGAAGCCCCCGGTCGAAGAGCGGGCGCTTGTAGGTTTCCTCGACATATTCGCGGCCATGCTCCACCAGATGCATGTAATCAACGCCGGACGGGCAAGTCGTCATGCAGGAGAGACAGGACAGGCAGCGGTCGAGATGCTGAACGGTCGAGGCTTCCGCCGCCTTGCCGCTTTCCAGCATCTGCTGAATGAGATAAATGCGCCCGCGCGGGCTGTCGCGCTCATCGCCAAGCTCAAGATAGGTCGGGCAGGTCGCGGTGCAGAAACCGCAATGAACGCATTTCCGCAAGATATCGTTGGACCGCGCCGTCTTCGGATCGGCAAGCTGGAGAAGCGAAAATTCCGTCTTCATGCGTCCCCTCCCGCGCCTCTGGCGTCGAGCGGATACATCCGTCCGGGGTTGAGGATATGTTCCGGATCGAAGGCGTTCTTGATCCGCACATTCAGCTTTTCGATTGGCAATGCTTGCGGCTGGAACGGTGCGATGCGGCGGCGCAATTCTTCCGCCCCCCGGATCAGCGTCGCATGGCCCGCGCCCGCCAGGCTCGCGCGGACAATCGCCGCGCCGCCATCGTCCGGCGCGTCCGTCATTTCAAGCCAGATAAGCCCGCCGCCCCAGTCAAGATACATGCGTGCGGGTGTTTTCTCCGTAATCGCCATCACAACCGCCGCGGCATTGGCGGGCGGCAGCGATAGCTTCCAGACCGGCTTTTCACTTCCCACGAAAGGGGAAACATCCCCGACAAACCGCCAGAAGGCATCGCTGTTCTCCTGATCCAGTTCTTCCACCTCGCCCTTTGCACCAAGAAGAATGCGGATCTCCTCGGTCCGGAAAGAAGCGGAGGGGCCGGGCCCCTCGATCTTCATCGCCAGCACCGGTTTGCCGCTCTCGCAGACCTGGTTGATGCTCAACCGGGCCGCGACATCGGCCGGCAGATACGCGGCGGCGGACACGTCATGGACTGAGGACAGCCCGTCCCGCATCAGGGCGACGGCATCCTGAAGCATCGCTCCATAAAGAAGGACGGTGCGAATTTTTTCCGGCGCCGGCAGTACCTTGAAGGTAACGGTCGACGCAATAGCGAGAGTGCCGTAGCTGCCCGCAACCAGCTTGCAAAGATCATATCCGGTGACATTTTTCATCACGCGGCTGCCGGTCTGGAAAGCCTGCCCGCGTCCTGTAAAACCGGTGACACCCAAAAGATGATCGCGCGCGCTGCCCGCCTTGACCCGGCGCGCACCGGAAAGGTTGCAGGAAAAAGTCCCGCCAAGGGTGGCAAGCCCCGCCGCCCCGCCCAGGAGCGGGCCATAGTCCGGCGGATCGAAGGCAAGCATCTGGTGGTTCTCGGCCAATGTTTTCCGGATATCGACAAGTTTTGTGCCCGCCTTTGCGCGCATAACCAGTTCCGCCGGCTCATACAGGGTCACGCCCGAAAGGCCGGACAGATCGAGATGGGCGTCGGCTTCGACCGGCCGGCCAAGCGGAGTCTTCGATCCACTCCCCTGAAGCGAGAGGGTCTTTTGCCCTGCAAGCGCCCAGTCGAGCATATCCTGAAGCTGCTGTTCTTCGGTGATGGTAACGTTCTGCATCCGGCGTCAAAACCTCGGAATATCGGGGAAGGGCAATTCGCCGTTATGGACATGCATCTGGCCAAGCTCGGCGCAGCGATGCAGGATCGGAAAGACCTTGCCGGGATTGAGCCGCCCGTCCGGATCGAAGGCGCATTTGAGCCGCTGCTGCTGCTTCAGATCATCCTCGGAGAACATTTCCCCCATGAGATCGCGTTTCTCAATGCCGACGCCATGCTCGCCGGTCAGTACGCCGCCGACCTCGACGCAGAGTTTGAGGATATCCGCGCCAAAGGCCTCGCATTTTTCAAGCTCCCCCGGATTGTTCGCATCGAACAGGATGAGAGGATGAAGATTGCCATCGCCTGCATGAAAGACATTGGCGACGCGAAGGCCATACTGCTTGGAAAGCTCGCTCATCCGGGCGAGGACTTTCGGGAGTGCACCGCGCGGGATGGTCCCGTCCATGCACATATAGTCGGGCGAGATGCGCCCGACCGCTGGGAAGGCTGCTTTCCGCCCCGCCCAAAAGATCATCCGCTCCTGTTCAGACGCGCTGGTTCGCGAGACAACGGCGCCGCATTCTTCGGCGATCCGGTCAATCTTCGCCTGATAATGAGCGATCTCGACTTCCGGGCCATCGAGCTCGACAATCAGCAAAGCTTCAACATCAAGCGGATAACCCGCATGGCAAAATTCCTCCGCCGCCTGAATGGCATAGCGATCCATCATCTCCATGCCCGCCGGGATGATGCCTGCGGCAATGATTTTGCCGACGCAATCGCCCGCCTGCTCGCTTGACGGAAAACCGATCAGTTGCGCGGAAACATGCTCGGGACTCCTAAGGATGCGCACCGTCACCTCGGTAATGACGCCAAGCAGGCCTTCGGAGCCCGTAATGACGCCTAAGAGATCATAGCCTTCCGCATCGAGATGCTTGCCACCCAGGCGAATAACCTCGCCCTCCATCGTGACCATCTCGACGCCCAGGACATTATGGGTGGTGAGGCCGTATTTCAGGCAATGCACGCCGCCTGAATTTTCCGCGACATTGCCGCCGATGGTGCAGGCGATCTGGCTGGAGGGGTCCGGCGCGTAATAGAAACCATCCGCCTTCACCGCATCGGTAATCGCAAGGTTGGTGACGCCGGGCTGGGTCACGACGCAGCGGTTGTCATAGTCGATTTCAAGGATTTTATTGAATTTGCCAAGGCCGAGGAGGACGCCATCGGCGAGCGGCAAAGCGCCGCCCGAAAGCGACGTACCCGCACCGCGCGGCACGACATTCACGCCTTCCGACGCGCAAAGTTTCAGAATTTCAGAGATTTCCCCGACCGTCGAGGGGAGGACCGCGATCATGGGGAGCTGGCGATAGGCGCTTAAAGCATCGCATTCAAACGCCCGGAGCGCGGCCTCGTCATCGATGACGGCCGCAGGATCGGCCAGAATGTGGCGAAGTGCCGCGACCAGCTTGCCGCGCTTTCGGATCACATCTTCATTGGGCTTTGGCATCTGCATGGGCGGCCAGTCCTCCCTAGGGGCATTTTTATTATGCCACAGACATAGGGCCCAATACGCCTTGGAAGCAAATAAAAAAACCGCAACCGCCGGAGCGGTACGGTTTTTTTCGCATTACAGAAACCGGAATGCCGGACTAAAGGTCAGCCCTGGCGCGCCTTGAAACGGCGGTTGGTTTTGTTAATGACGTAAACACGGCCCTTGCGGCGCACCACGCGGCAATCGCGATGGCGCTTCTTCGCGGATTTGAGCGAGTTCAAGACTTTCATTGTCCAGATCCTAACTAGCTAATTCATTTGAAGGCCGGAACATAGTGGGACCGGCCGTCCCTGTCAATGCCGAAATCGGCTCTTTTAAAGAAGAAATTCAGGATTTTACGGCTCCGCCCGGTCAGATGATTTCCGACGGCACACGAGCATAAATCCGGAAGACTTTCAAGTGACCATCCTCCATCAGCTTGATGCGGCGCATCCACATTTCCCCCTCTTTCAGGATCCATTCGTGCAAATGGCCGCTTTTCTCACCATCGCTGGTGCGCTTGGCATAATCGGCAAAGGCGCGGAGCACATTGGCCTTGTAGGTTTCGCTGACATTCTCGGCGATACTCACCTCAAATCCGGCGCTTGAGAGAAGCTTGCGGATCGCCTGCACGTCGAGAAGATACGGCAGGCGCGGCTCACTGTTTCGCCAGGCGGCGAGTTCCGGCGCATCCACGGGCGTGCCTTCCAGCATGAAATCCGACATCATGAACTGCCCGGTCGGTTTCAGCATCCGGCGGATCGCCTGAAAACATTTTTCCTTGTTCTGCACGCAGAAAAGTGCTTCCGACGCATAGACGATATCGGCGGATCTCTCCTTGGGGTCAAAATTATCGAAATCGCAAGTCATGAAATTAACCTTGCGATTGAGTCCCGCCATGACAGTCATTTCAGTCGCCGCATCGAGGAGCTGGAGATCCTCCTCATAACCGGTGACATAGGCGTTATATGTCTCGGAGGTCCAGCGCGCAAAACCGCCTAGACCGCTGCCAAGTTCGGTAATCGACAGTTTCTTGTTGATACCGAGCGGACGGGTCAGCTTGGTCTTCGTGTCGTCCGGAATCGAGCGGACCATCCCTTCGCCAAACAGGGTCACAACGGACTTCTGGCGGCTGATGCTCCATCCCTTGACGGTCGGCGGGCCTTCTTCCGGTGCCGGTACATAGTCCCGGCTATCATCCACGGCAATCGCAGCCGCCTTTTCCTTTTCAAGCTCGTAGCCGTCCCACCAGGCTTTCAGGCGTTTCTTGAACAGACCTTTCTTTTCCGCCGGCGCTTCAAGATTTTCGTCTTCGCTGCCCATTAAAATGTGCTCACTTCAATTACTTAATAAAATCAGTCTCCGGAGCCAACAATGGCGCCCCATCCTGATATTGTATTTTATACACAATCGCAATAATAGATTAAACCTCCGTAAATCAAAGATTCCAAATATATAATATGATCCGGCGGCCGCGCCGTGGCGCTAGAATTTTACGCGAATAGAGATTCCGGAGCTTCCGTTCCATCTAAAAAATCCAACCCTTACAATCAGTTGTTTCCATTACTCCTATTATTTTGTATACATATAATTCGTATACAAAATAGATGGCAGGGCGGGATATGGACCGGATCGAAAACTGCATCAGCTTCATTATCGGCAAGGCAGCACAACAAGTGAGCCGCCGAAGCCGCGATCTTTTAAGCCCTTTTGGCGTGACGCCGGTGCAATATGCGCTTCTGAAATGCCTTGAAGATTATCCGCAAGGCGTAGGCGGCACGGCGCTTGGCGCACGCATGGTGCTGGATGCCGCCTCGATCACCGGAATCATCGACCGGCTCACGGCCCTCAAGCTCGTGGAGCGGCGCGTGAACCCCTTTGACCGGCGCGCCCAGCTTATCCTCGCAACCAGGAAGGCCCGCGATCTGATGCCGGACCTCGATGCCGCGATGGATCGCCTAAATAGGGAGACGACTGCGATTTTCGATGGAAGCGGGACGCCTGCGCTCACTATTTTACGAAAACTCGGACAGGAAAAGGAATGGAAGGCCCATGTTTGACACCAAGATCGCCATCGTCATCCGCGACGATCTCGCCACCTGGCAGAAACTGAATGTCACCGCCTTCCTCACCAGCGGTGTTTTGGGCGCGGATGCGAGCCTGATGGGAGAGCGATATGAGGATGCGGATGGCGTCACTTACCGCCCCCTCCTCATCCAGCCGGTGATCGTGCTTGCGACCAACGCAGAGGGATTGAAGAAGATCCATGCCCGCGCGCTAAACCGCAATGTGGATATCGCCATCTATACGGAAGATATGTTCAAAACCGGCCATGACGCCGCGAACCGCGAAGTGGTGAAAGCCGTCGGGACCGAGAACCTCAATCTCGTCGGCCTCGCGCTTCGGGATGACAGGAAGACCGTGGACAAGATCACCAAGGGCGCAAAAATGCACCCCTGATGTCAGTATCTGCTGGCCGCCCTTTAAATGGCGCGGCCGGCCTTTTCCCAGTAAGGCACGCGAAGCTCCCGCTTCATCACCTTGCCGATGGTGCTCCGGGGCAGATCGTCGCGGAACTCGACGCCTGCGATGCGCTGCGTCTTGCCAAGCCGGTCATTGACCCAGCTTTTGAGTTCCTCCTCCGTCGCTTTGGAATTTGCCGATTTCACGACGAGCGCGAGCGGAGTTTCACCCCATTCCTCGCTCGGGATGCCAATGACGGCAACGTCCACCACATCGTCATGCTGCATCAGCTCGACCTCGATATCCGCAGCATAGATATTGAAACCGCCGGAAATGATCATGTCCTTCTTGCGATCGAGCAGGAAGAGGAAGCCGTCCGGATCGAACCGGCCCATATCGCCGCTCTTGAAGAAGACCTTGCCATCGGGCGCCGTCCAGATCATGGCGTCGGTCAGGTCCTTCCGGCCGTGATAGCCGGTCATCATGGCATCGGAGCGGCCGACGATCTCGCCGATCTCGCCCTGCGGCAGTTCTTGGCCCGCCTCGCTGATGATGCGAAGCTCGACCCCCTCGCCTGCCTTTCCGACGGAGGCAAGCTTGTCCGGGAAGTCGGTGCAGGAGAGCGCCGTGCCGATCCCGCCTTCGGTGAGGCCGTAAATCTCGACCATCTTGCCAGGCCAGCGGGTGATGATGTCGCGCTTGATCCCCTCGCGAAGCGGCGCACTGGTCGAGAGCTTCAACTGGAAGTTCGAGAGATCATATTTATCGAAATCGGGATGGGCGAGAATGCGCTGATACTGCACGGGCACCAGCATCGCGTGGCTCACCTTCTCCGCCTCGGCGATTTTGAGGAACTTCTCCACATCGAATTTCGGCATGACGATGATCCGCCCGCCAAGCGCGAGGGTCGGCAGAAGCGCGACCAGCGTCGTGTTGGAATAAAGTGCAGTCGAGACGAGGGTCACCGCATCCGCATTGATGCCGAGCGCGAGGAAACGGAGGACATGCTGGCTCCGCATTTTCTGGCTCTGCTCAATCCCCTTGGGAACGCCCGTGGTGCCGGAGCTGTAGATAATGTTAAAGCCATCCTCCGGCTGCACATCGACATAAAGCGGCGCATCGGAGGCGTCCCCGATAATCTCCTCATACGGCGTCCAGCCCTCGCCCTCGAAATCGAAGGCGACATAGCCGTCCTCCATGACGCTTTCCACCTTGCCCCGGAACGGCTCGATCAATTCGCGGGTGGAGGCGGAGGCAAAGACGAGGCGGGAACCCGAATCCCGGATCATGATCTCCAGCTGCTCGGACGAGGCCATGCCAGAGAGCGGCACGATACAAAGCCCGGCCTGAAGGGCGCCAAGGAAAACCTCAAGATATTCGACGCTGCTTCGGGCCAGCATCGCGACCTTGTCATTCCGGCCAAGCCCGCGCGCGGCCAGCATGTTCGCAACCTTGTTGGTGCGGGGCAGAAATTCCGACCAGGTCCGGACCTCGCCCTCGCATTTGATGACTTCCAGCGACGGGTTGGCGGCGGCGGCCCGGCGCAGCCGTTCGGCATAATGAACAAACTCGAAGCCATCGGCGGTGACGGGCGGTTTCGGCAGGGGATTTTCACTCATGATCTCATTCCTGTTGTCTTTCGGCGGGGTCGCCGTGATGGGATTTGCGACAGACTACCCTCTGCCCGCCCGTCTGAAAAGCAGGGAATTGAGGGGCCAACTTGCGACTGGCGAAAGCTGCATCTTTCATGCTTTACTGCCGCCCGTAGTATAAGGACAAATGATGATGACCGACACCGCCCAATTCACGCTCCATCCCCGCCTTGCCGCCGATTGCGAGGTGGTGATGGACTTGCCGATTTCCCGCCTGCTGCTGATCCGCGATGCCCGCTATCCCTGGATCATTCTGGTGCCGAGACACCCTCACTTAAAAGAATTGCATCAGCTTAATGAAAGCGATTACAGGGAATTGGCGGGAGAAATTAAAATTGCATCTCAACTAATGGCGGAGCTGTTCAAAGCCGACAAAGTGAATGTCGGCGCGCTCGGCAATCTCGTGCCGCAGCTTCATATCCATGTGATTGCGCGGAACATCGGCGATGCCGCCTGGCCGGGCCCGGTCTGGGGTCAGGGAGAGGCGGAAGCCTACGATGCCGGGGAACTCGAAAAGCGAAGCCAGCGGATCCGCGACGCGTTCACGAAAATCTATTCGACTTCGTAACCGAACTGCGCCGCGCTCACCGTCAGCCAGTGCCAGAGACTGCCCGCGCTTGAGCGCATGAAGAGAAGATCAAATTCCACTGTTCCCCGCCGAACCAGCATCACGCCAAGGCCGTGGATTTCTGTCTGCCGCACCGCATTGACGGGAAAGGCCCTCTCCCGCAAATCAAGCCTTACGCCCCGGCTTAAAAGATCGGTGACCTTGTCGCCGGACAGATTGAGGCAGCAGCGGCTATGGCCAAGCGCAATGACGCTTCCCTCTGTGGGCGCAATCGTGGCCTCCAGCACGGCGGCGGTCTCGGCTTCGCCAAGATAGGCGAGCCGCCGCGGCGCAATCCGCATCAGATGCCCGCCTTTCAGCTTGCTGGCCGCGCCCGCTTTCGGCAAGGCCGCCAGCCCGAGAAGCTCGGAGAATTTAGCGGTGAGCGCCTGCGGCTCCGCTTCCCAGAGGGCAATTTCAAGATAGGAAAATTCCTTTATCTCCCGAACCTTTACGCCGATCCCCTCATCCGTCTTGCCAAAGGTGCCGAGGATGCGAACGCTGCTCAAAGGTGACTTTCGCTCAAGCATGGAGGCGTTTTCCTTCCGGATCATAGAAATGCGGAGAGCAGACTTTGACATCCGTCACCTGCCCCGCCGTATCATCAACCGCGCGGATCAGAGTCCCCTCTCGCGCCCGTCCCTCCGACAGGAGGCCAAGCGCGATATGGCGGCCAAGCGCCGGGCTGTAGGTGACGGAGGTGACGTGGCCGATGCCATGGCCTTTCGGCGTGGTCCCGTCGCCCTCATAAAGGAGGGTTCCGGCCTTCAGGGCAATCGCACCATCGACTGGCATCAGGCCGACCAGCTGACGGCGGTCTTTTTTGAGAAGTTCGGCGCGGGATTTGAGGACGCTGCCGACAAAGGCCTTTTTCGTGCTTTCCATTCCGCCAAGGCCGAGATCGGCAGCGGTGGTCCGGCCATCCAGCTCAGGCCCCGAAACATGCCCCTTCTCGATCCGGAGCGCGCCCAGAGCCTCCGATCCATAAAGGATCATGCCTTGCGTCTTGCCGGCCTCCATCAACAGCTGCCAGAGGATTTCCGCATAGCCCGCGCGGGTATAAACCTCATAGGCGAGCTCGCCCGAGAAGCTTAAGCGGCAGATGCGGACGGGCAAGCCGTCCTTCTCGAAAGAAACAAGCCCCATATGCGGGATCGCCTCACTGCTGACATCGACGCCCGGAAAGGCGGCTTTCAGAAGCTCCCGCGATTTCGGCCCGGCAATGGCAAGGCCGCCCCAT
>SBHH01000350.1 GCA_006226265.1 Alphaproteobacteria bacterium
GTATTGACGAGATTGGCATTTGTAAGGTCAATCGCCTTCAGGATGGCGTCGCGCATGTTCGCGCCTTTTAAATAGGCCTCCTTCAGCTTGGCCGACTGCAGTTTCACGCCCCGAAGATCGCAGCCGCCGCAGCTTCCCGTTTTCTGAAGGGTTTCCAGATCATGCTTGTCAAGGGCCGATGCGACCCCTGCCGATGCGACCAGAAGGACCAGGGAAACAAGCACTGCTTTCATCTTGCAAACTCTCCGTCGTTTTTTATGTTTTCCGAGTATAGCGGATGAATTTTAAAAATGCTGCAAATTAGAAAGGGCAGGATGTTTGACAAGGGAATAGGCGGCTGGCAAACTCCGGCAAAACAACAAGAAAGCGGGCGCGAACAGGTGCCCGATCTCATCCAGACGAGGGTTCATCCAGTATGACAAAAGCGATCCTTTGGGACTTTGGCGGGGTCCTGACGACCAGCCCGTTCGAGGCCTTTGCCCGGTTCGAAAAAGAACGCGGGCTTCCTGTCGATTTCATCCGCAGGGTAAACTCGACCAATCCGGACACTAATGCCTGGGCGAAGTTTGAACGGAGCGAAGTAAGTCTTGATGAATTTGACGGGCTTTTCCATGAGGAAAGTACAGCACTTGGTCAGGGCGTTCAGGGGATCGAGATCATCCGCCTGCTGTCGGGCGATGTCCGCCCGCGCATGGTGAAGGCGCTTGAGCTCTGCCGCGAAAATTTCATCTGCACCTGTCTCACCAATAATGTCGCAGCGGGCAAGGGCCCCGGCATGAGCCGGGACGAGGCCGCGCAGGCGGAGGTGAAGGCTGTCATGGCGCTCTTTCAGGAAGTGATCGAATCAAGCAAGATCGGTCTTCGCAAGCCCGATCCGCGCATTTACGAATATGCCTGCGAGCGGATGGGTGTCTCGCCGGAAGAGGTCATCTATCTCGACGATCTCGGCATCAACCTGAAACCCGCCGCCGCAATGGGCATGACGACCATCAAGGTGGTGAGCGAAAATCAGGCGCTTGCCGATCTTTCGAAGGCCTCCGGCCTCACCTTCCCGTAAAATCCGGTTATTTTATTTGCTGACGGCGCGGAAGACGCCGTCCCAGTCGGCGGGCGGCGGATCCTCTTTAAAGACGATGATCCGTTCTCGATAAAGCTTCGCATATTTTTCAAGCTTCGGATTGAGCGCCCCGACCTCCTCGATTTTTAGAAGAGCGGCGTCCCAGTCCCGACTGCGATAGAGTGTGAGGAAATCGCGAATGCCGGCATCCGCCGCCATGAAGTCGGGATTGTCCCGATGTGCGGGGTCGCCGAGCAGGCCGTAAATCTTGACCGCCTCCTGCTTGCCCTTGACGGCGATCAGGTCAAGCTCGATCAGCGCATAATCCATGACCGCCGAGGCCGTGCTTTCGCCCAAAATAATGCTGAACCCATATTCCTTGGTCTGCCCTTCAAGGCGGGAGGCAAGATTGACCGGATCGCCCAATACCGAATAATCGAAGCGCTGGAGCGAGCCGAGGTTGCCGACGATGCAGACCCCGGTATTGAGCCCGAGCCCGATTCGGAGCTGCTTGAACGGGCGGCCGTCGCGCCGGGCCTCAGCCTCAAGTTCCTGGTTGAGGGCGGCAAGCTTCTTGATCATTTCAAGGGCCGCATCGACCGCGTCCTTCGGATGGTCCGGGTTGTCGAGCGGCGCGTTCCAGAAGGCCATGATCGCATCGCCCATATATTTGTCGATCGTGCCCTTGTGTCCCAGGATTTCCCCGGTCATGGGCGTGAGGAAGCGGTTGATCAGGTGGGTCAGCCCTTGCGGATCATGCTTGTACCCTTCCGAAATGACCGTGAACTCGCGCACATCGCAGAACATGAAGGTCATTTCCTTTTCCTCCCCGCCGAGGACGAGGCTGTCCGGCGAGGCCGAAAGGCGCTTCACCAGCTCCGGCGCGAGATAATGGGCAAAGGCGGTGCGGATGCGGGTTCGCTCCTGCTCCGTCCCGAGATAATTGGAATAGACGAGGGTGATATAGATCAGGGTCGAGACCGTGACCGTATAGCTCACATCGATCAGCACGGAACGGGAGATGAAAAGGTAAATCGATGAAGAGATCGCGACGCTCGCAATAAAGAGCAAGAGGCCGAGCGTTGCGCGCGCGCCCACCAGCGGCACCAGCAGGATCAGCGCGAGCCCGGTTGCTAGCGTGCCTGCCCATTCGAAAAGCGCGATGAAATCGGGCCGGAACAGATAGCTCTGCGTCAGGATATTTTCTAGCAGTTGCAGATGCATCTCGACCCCCGGCAGGTTCGAGGTGAGCGGCGAGGCGCGGAGGTCCTTCAGACCCGTCGCCGAGGTGCCGACAAGGATTAACCTCCCTGCGAGCTTTTTCGGGTCGACCGTGCCATTGATGACATCAACGGCCGAGACATAGAGCGAGGGATCATATTCCGCATATTTGACCCAGATGCGTCCGCGCGTGTCGGTCGGCACCAGCGTGCCTGCAACCTTGAAGCCGGTAATGCCATGGTCGTTCGCCTGAATGATGACATTGCGTCCGGTCGCGACGCGCAGCATGTCGAGCGCGAGGGAGGGGATGACCTTGTCATGGACCCGGCTTGCGAGCGGAATGCGCCGGATGATGCCGTCAAAATCCTGATCCAGACTGACCATGCCGCGCCCGGCGGCGGCGGCATCCAGCTTGGCGATATTGCCGATCAGGGCCGGATAGTGAGTCAGGTGCGGTTTCGGATTGTCGCCGAGCACCGCGAAGGAGGGGATACGATCCAGGCCGTAGTTATTGGCGCCGCGCCAATCGGGACTCACCGAAATGCCAAGCACGACGCGGCTTTGCGAGATGGCGCGCGCGAACATGTCATCGAAGGAGGGAAGCTTGGCAATTTCCGACTGGGCATTGCCGGAAAGTCCTTCAATATTGCGCGCCATATGATCCGGCGACAGACGATCCGACTCGGCAAAGAGCATATCGAAACCAATGACAACCGCCCCGCTTCTGGTGGCATTTTC
The DNA here is from genome assembly GCA_006226265.1 of Alphaproteobacteria bacterium. Taxonomy (GTDB): domain Bacteria; phylum Pseudomonadota; class Alphaproteobacteria; order Sneathiellales; family Sneathiellaceae; genus Sneathiella. The sequence continues at coordinate 3,017 of SBHH01000350.1, forward strand.
GACAAGCCGGGCGAGATAGGACCGGGGCCAGGGCCACTGCCCGAGTGCGAGCAGGCTTTTCTCGTCGATATCGATCACGGCGACGGGCCGTTCCGGTGGGGCAATGCGCGGCTTCGACTGCTGATAGAGATCGAAAACGCGATCGCGGAAATTCGCAAGGAACGGCGGATCGTAGACCTGCAGGGCCAACGCCGCGAGCAAGATAACGAGGGCGGAAAGCCGCCCGCTTTTGATGAATGTGCGGGCAAGAATCGTTGGCGACAGCGCATAAAGCAGTTGTTTTACCGTAAATGCTGCCATGAACTACCTGATTCCCATTATCTTGCAAGTCACTGTTTTCAGGCGCTTTTTTGCCCAATTAACCAATATGCTTAAAAATTTATGAAATTTGGCGATAATATGGCATACTCCCCTAATTGATGTTAGATAATTCTTGAATGCATTTTATAGCATTTATTTTGAATTGCGGGGCATGCAGCGATAAACAGCCGTCAGCCGGACCCTCCGGAGGTGTAATCCGGAGAGACAGACTGAAATGTCCGGCTGTCGCGTGGCGGGTTAAGAGTAATGAAGAACGAAACCGGTGCGATAACAAATGGACCGCTCACGCATGACTATCATGTAGACGGCGGTCATTCGGTTCAGCTTGGGCAGGATCTGCAACCTCTTGTTGCGGAATATGGTCGCGACGGCGTTGATCTCACTTTGGCGGACGGCCATGGCGGTTCGGCCGTAATTCACGATTATTTTGCCAGCTTTCCCGCGCCGGATCTCCTGACGGCGGGGGGCGCGCGCATTCCGGGCGATGTCGTAACGAAGCTGGCGGGCTCGGGTCCGCTTGCGCAAGACTCGGGCACGCAATCGGATGCAGGCGGTCCGATCGGCGAGGTAACGGAGCTTGTCGGCACCGTGACCGCCAAGCATGCTGACGGCACGACGGATGAGTTGGTGCAGGGCTCGTCAGTCTTTCAGGGCGATATTCTTCAAACAGGTGATGGCGGCGCCTTCACGGTCGTCTTCGCGGACGATACCAAATTCTCCATGGGGGAAAACGGCCGCGCCGTGCTGGATGAGATGATCTACAATCCCTCGACCGAGAGCGGCACCTTCGGCATGTCGCTCCTGCAGGGGGTTTTTTCGGTCGTCAGCGGCAAGATTGCCCATGACAATCACGATAATGTGGATATCCGCACGCCGGTTGGCACCATTGGTATCCGGGGCACGCATTGGGCCGGGCATGTCCGTGCGATTGGTGAGGAATCGGTTTTTACGCTCTTCTCCGGTGCGATTGTGGTCATCAATGAAGGGGGTTCGCAGGAACTCACGCAAGTGAATCAGTCGGTCGTGGTAACGAGTTTTACCTCGTCCCCGGCGGCGCCATTCATTATGACGAATGAGCAGCTTTTCGACAATTATGGCCATTCGCTGCAGCTGATCGATCCGAATTATTTCAAGAACGAGGACAATTTCGATCCCGACAAGATTAACCCGCAAGGCGGGCGGCATGCCTTTCATAATGGCGGTGCGGGTTTCGAGCAATATATCCAGCACGGAATCGACGGCGGGGCGGCCATCGGTGATCTTCTAAAACCGGCGAACCTCCTTGATTCGACCAATCTCAATCTCAGCACGAGTTCGGAAATAGAGGAAACCGTCGGCGTCGGGCCACAGACCAGCCTCAATGTCACGGCGATCATCGATCCTCAATCAGGCAATATCGATACATTCCAGGTGATCGTCAGCCTGAACGAACCGGTGAACAAACCGGTGACGGTGACCTACGAAATCCTTCCGGGTACCGCGACCGGCGTCGATAACGGTCTGCCGGGCGATGTCGATTTTGTTTTTTCGGAAGGTGGCTCCATCGTCATTCCGGCGGGCGGGAAAAGTGGCAGTTTCACCATCAATGTCGTCGATGACGATGTGATCGAGAATACCGAAACCTTCATTGTGCGCCTGACGGGCGTGGACAATGCCGATCTCAACCCCGCCTTCAGCCAGGCGGTGATTGTGATCAAGGACGATGACATCGGCATCGTCTCCGTCGGGCAGGCAACCGTGGGCGGCGTTCCCGTCACCGGCGGCGAGAATGTGGTCGTCGGCGAAGATGCCGGGCAGATCAGTTATGAGCTTATCCTCGACAAGGCGGTTGCGCCGCATGTCCAGGTTGCCGTCAATTATACCCTGACCGGCAGCGCGACCGAGGGCAGCGACTATATCTCCAGCCCCGTCCATACGGCGGTCTTCGATGGTGGCGCTACGGGGCTTGCCGCCGGGTCTTCCGTTTTCATTACTGTGCCGATCGTCAATGACACGGTTTACGAGGGGCCGGAAGATCTCACCCTGACCCTTGTTGGCGGGTCGAGCAATTCGGTGATCGATACGGATAACAGCGGTTTGACCGTGACCATAGAGGACAACGATACGCCGATCCTCGGAACCGCGACGGACGTGGTGGTTCAGGAAGACGACTTACCGGGCGGCAGCGATACCAGCCCCGAGTCAACGACGGCAACGGGTGATGTGCCGCTCGATTTCGGCGATGGCGGCAATGTGACGGTTACGCTTGATATCGGTTCCCTGCCCGTGATCACGTCGCATGGCGATCCGGTCTTTTATCAGCTTGAAACCCTGTCCGACGGGGTGACGCAGCGCGTGACAGCCATTGCAACGCCAGAGGAAGGGGCCTCCCGCACCGTCTTCACGCTTGATTTTGCGCCGAGCGATTCAGGGGATAATTACAGCTACAGCTTCACGCTCGACGATGCGCTGGATCATCCGGCGGGCGGAGCGGACAGTCTTGACCTCTCCTTCGGTTATGATGTCGCGGGCGAAGGCGCGCCGGTTCTTTCCGGCGATTTCACGGTGTCGGTCGGTGACGATGTTCCGGTTGCGAATCCGGATGAACTGACCCTGCCCACGCCGCAGTTGCCTGCCTATGATCTCGTTTTCGTGCTGGATACCTCGGGTTCCATGGGCTTCACGGTGCCTGGCGGCGCGGGCGAAACGCGGATCGACGTGTTACGCGATGCGGTCAGCAATGTTCTCGATGAATATGCTGACAGCTCGCGCGCGGTAAATATCACTTTCATTTCCTTTGCAACGGCCTCCAGTGTCGTCTTTTCCGGGAGCTCGATTGACGATGCAAAGGCATTTCTCGCGGACGACACGAACCTCGTGCCGGCGGGCGATACGAACTACGCCGCAGCGGTCGGTGATACGAATGACGGTGCGCAAGGGGTGCTGACAGGGCATCTCTCCGACAGCAGTCTCACCGATTTCAATCAGATCGCCTATTTCATCTCTGACGGGGCGCCGTCGACGGGGGATGAGGTGCCGACAGATGGCGGCAACGCATGGCAGACATTTGTTGATACGAACGGGATAGAGGTTCTGGCCGTCGGGATCGGCAGCAATCTGGACACGGCGGAACTGGCCAAGGTCGAAAATCTTGGCGATGCGCCGGTTGTCGTGGTCAATCCAAACGACCTTTCAGGGGTCCTGATTGATTCCGTGCCGGTGATCGAGATGGATAACGTGATCAGCCAGGGAACGGCGATTGATCAGTTCGGCGCGGATGGCGGTTCACTGACCTCCATCAGTAGCGGCGGTACGGAATATGACATTCCGCAAAACGGCGATCCCCTGATTGTGAATACCGCGCTTGGCGGTAACCTGACGATCGATTCATCGGGCAACTATACCTATATCGCGCCGACGACGGTCGAATCCGGTACGGTGGAGAGTTTCCAGTATGTCATCACCGATGGCGATGGCGATACCAGCGCAACGGCGCTTTCCTTCACCTTTACCGAAAATCCGGCGGGCGAGATCATCGCCCTGTCCGCCTTCGCCCCGCTTCCTTCGATCGATGGCACAGAACAGGGTGAGTTGCTGGCGGGTACCGGGGCAAGTGAAATGCTTCTGGGGCACGGCGGGGACGATATCCTGCAAGGGAATGGTGGAAACGATGTTCTGACCGGGGGCACAGGGGCCGATAGCTTCAATATTACCGGCGCGGATCATGGGACTGTCAACATCACCGATTTCAATGCGGCGGAAGATACGGTCAATCTCGACCAGATTTTCGATGCCCTCGGTATTGCCGCCACCGCCCGCGGCGAAGGACAGGCCTGGCAGCTTTCCAATGTGAACGGGACGGCGACACTGACCTTCACGGCGGCAGATACGCCGACGGTCACGTTCGAGAATTACCACAACCCGGATGTCCATGCGCTGGACGAGATTGCCGCGAAAATCGTGGTGGATGAATCCTAAGGCTTATCCCCGCCCTCGCGGCGGTTCTTGAGCTTCTCGAACTGGCGGCTTTGCCAGTCCTCCATCCTGTCGCCCTTACCGAAAATACGGACTGCGTCAATCAGCAGGATCATTGATAGCGGAATGGCGGGCCAGAAGAACCACCAGCTGTCCCGGCTGCTCGTCAGGTTGATGATGAACAGGAAGAGGATAAGAACACCGAAAATCATCGCCCGGCGATAAAAGCCTGCCTGACGCCGGACATAGGCGCGAAGGCGGGCCTCTTCTTCCTCTGAAAGGCGGCGGTAGGTCTCGCCCGAAGGCGCGTTGTCCTCGCCAGTGGCGGTCCCTTCCGGCGCGAGAGAGAAGACCGAAACCGGCTCGGCGATATTCTTAACCTTTCGCTCCCCCTGATAGGAGAACCGTTCGGGAAGGGAACTCCGCACCTGCTCATATACCGCGCCGGAGATATTGAGCCCGCCGACAGGGGCCAGGGCTTCAAGGCGGGAGGCGACATTGACGCCGCCACCAAACAGATCATCGCCCTCGATGATTACATCGCCGATATTGATGCCGATGCGATAGAGCATCTGTTCGTCTTTTGGCTTCTCCGCCTCCTCGGCATTGATCTGTTCCTGAATGGCGATGGCGCATTGCACCGCCTTCACGGCGCTTGAAAATTCGCCGAACAGGCCATCGCCGGTCATATTGATGATACGCCCGCCGTAATCGCCGAAATGTTTCCGGAAAATACCTCGGGTGGATTTCAGGCGGTCGAGCGTCTTCCCCTCGTCGCGGTTCATCAGACGGCTGTAACCGCAGACATCCGCGCATAAAATAACGGTAAGTTTTCTATCCGGACCGGAATTCATGAGAGGTTTTGTCCCTTTGCGCGCCGTCTGTCAGTGATCGGAGGCGGATACAAATTTCTTCTCAAGCCCGGTCGAGAAGGCGCACCCCTCGGCAGTAAGGACAATATCCTCCTGCCAGTTTTCGCGGATCAACCCCTTGCGGCAGAGCGCCGTCCAGACCGATGGATTGTCGAGGCCGCTCGCGTCCCGGCTGGCAATGACATAGTCTCCGACATGCATATGATTGCCGTGGCCGTGAGGCAGGCGGGTGATGCGGCGATCTTCGCTGTCCGGGACGGGCTCGGAGCTTTGCGCATCCCGCGCGAGAATCTGCAACAGCACCAATGTCTTGCCTTGCAGAGCGTTCAGCTTGACCTTCTTGGCATTCATTCTTCTATTCCGTTCCGTTCTCAGAGACCGTTCAGGAAATTGACGATCGCCGCGCCAATCTCATCGGGGCTGTCTTCCTGAATGAAATGAAGACCCTTCACGGTCACTTCCTGCTGGTTCGGCCAACTGCGGCAGAAGTCGCGCTGCGGCCCGACCAGGATGGAGCCGGGGTCGGCATTGATGAAAAGCTTCGGCAGGTCCGCATCCGACGACAACCAGGCGGAATAGTCATTGACGATCTCGACCACCTCCTCGGGCTCGCCCGCGATCGGAATTTCGCGGGGCCAGGTCAGAGTCGGGCGGCGATCCTCACCGGCTTTTCGGAAGGGACGATTATATTCACGGATTTCCTCTTCCTCCAATTTCCGGATAACCGATCCCGGCAGCACCCGCTCGACGAAGATATTCTTTTCCAGAATAAGCTCCTCTCCCGCCGGGCTCCGGAACGCCTGGAAGATATTGCGGGCATCTTCGGGCCAATCGTCCCAGCTCGGGATCGACTTCACGATGGCTTCCATATAGATGATGCCCTTCATCGCCCCCTGATTGCGGAACGCCCAATCGAAACCGAGCGCCGAGCCCCAGTCATGAATGACCAGCGTGACGTTTTTGTCGACCATCAGATAGGACAGCAGGTCATCGAGAAAGGTGCGGTGTTCCTTGAACGTATAGCTTTCCGCGTTGCTGTCGTGCAGCTTCTCGGAATCACCCATGCCGATCAAATCCGGCGCGATCAGGCGGCCACGCCCTTCAAGATGCGGCATGATATTGCGCCACAGATAGGATGATGTCGGATTGCCATGCAGAAATACGATTGGATCGCCTTCCCCTTCCTCGACATAGGACATCTTGTGCCCGCGGATCGTTGCAGTTTTTTTCTTGTATTTGGTTGCGGCTGTCATGACGCGCATATGTCTCCGATTGTTGCGACAACATCTTCGCGACGGATAATAACGCGGCGCGCATGTGTTGCACAGAAAAAGAAGCCGTGCAGGCGGATTTGTGACGGAGGATACGCGGGTGCGATCAGGAGGGGCGGATTTCTTTCGCCTTTTGCCAGGAAGAGACGATTCTTTTCACATCGTCGACAGTAAGGCCATCCCGCTTCAGGACGGCGAGCATGACCGGATCGGAAAACAAATCCTTCAATGCCGGTTCCGGATATTTTTGCAAACCGGTACTCATCTCGACCTCTTCAGTTACTCTCAAATACGCAGTATGGCACTATTTAGAAGAAGCATGCGTCAATTTTGTGACGGCTATTCAACCGTTTTAAGTCAAAAGCGTGAAGAATTTGCTAATATTCGGAATCCGGATCTTCCTGCTGCTTTTGCAAAGAGAGCTTCTTCTTGTCGAGTTTCTTCTGTTCTTTCTCAAGACGGTTCTTGTCAAGATTGCGCTGTTCCAGCGTCCGCCCGTAACGGATCCGGTTCTCGCGCGCGGTCTTCACCGACGCCTTGCGGTCGCGCGCCTTTCGGAACTTGTTCAGATTTACAACGTCACCCATAATCGACACTACCCCCTTTTCAGACGGCCATTCCTACTGAATATATAGGGCGCATTTATGGCAATCCCACCGAATTATTTCTCCTTTCAGCCGCGGCCGGATTTTTCTCCAAGGCGGCTCAGAAGATCGTCCAGCACATAGAGGCGGATAGCGCTTGACATGTTGCCGCTGCGCGTTTCGTCGATTTCCGTGACCAGATCGTTGATGCTGCGTTTCTCCCGCCTGGCGATTTCGCGCAGCATTTCCCAGAACTTGCGCTCAAGGGAAATGCTGGTCTGGTGGCCGGCAATCCTGACCGAATGTTTCACGATCATTGCCGGCATGCTATCGCCTCACTTCGTTGTTGTGAGGGCGGACTTGGGTGCGAAGAAGTCATTGCCCTTGTCATCGGTGATGATGAAGGCGGGAAAATTCTCCACCTCTATCCGCCAGATGGCCTCCATTCCGAACTCCTCGAAGGCCTGAACTTCCACCTTCTTGATGTTGTTCTGGGCGAGGATGGCGGCGGGGCCGCCGATGGAGCCAAGATAGAAGCCGCCATGCTTTGCACAGGCATCGCGCACCGCCTTGCTGCGGTTCCCTTTTGCCAGCATCACCATGCTGCCGCCTTCGGCCTGGAACTGATCGACATAGCCGTCCATGCGGCCCGCCGTTGTCGGCCCGAAGGAACCCGACGCATAGCCTTCCGGCGTTTTGGCGGGGCCCGCATAATAGATGATATGATCCTTGAAATACTGCGGCAGGCCTTCGCCCTTTTCGAGAAGCTCACGGAGTTTCCGGTGCGCTAAGTCACGCGCGACGATGATGGTGCCGGAGAGGCTCAAGCGCGTTTTGATCGGATATTGCGAGAGGGTCGCGAGGATTTCCTTCATCGGCCGGTTAAGATCAATCTTCACGACATGTTCAGAAAGATCCGTCTCGGTCACTTCCGGGAGATATTTCGCGGGGTTGGTTTCCAGCTGTTCAAGGAAGATGCCGTCTTTCGTGATCTTGCCCTTTACCTGTCGGTCGGCGGAGCAGGAAACGCCGATCCCGATCGGCACGCTGGCGCCGTGGCGCGGCATGCGGATAATGCGGACGTCATGGCAGAAATACTTACCGCCGAACTGTGCGCCGATGCCGATCCCTTGCGAGATTTTGAGGATTTCCTTCTCCATCTCGACATCGCGATAGGCGTGGCCGTATTCATTTCCCTCGGTTGGCAGGGTGTCGTAATATTTGGTGGAAGCGAGCTTCACTGTCTTCATCGTATCCTCGGCCGAAGTGCCGCCGATGACGATGGCAAGATGGTAGGGCGGGCAGGCCGCGGTTCCAAGCTCCATCATCTTTTCCTGGATGAAGGGGACCAGCCGGTCCGGCGTCAGCACGCTTGGCACGGCCTGATGCAGGAAGGACTTGTTGGCCGATCCGCCGCCCTTGGCAACAAATAGGAAGTTATATTCCGCGCCATTCACCGCATAGAGGTCGATCTGCGCCGGCAGGTTGGTGCCGGTGTTCTTTTCGTCGAACATGGAAATCGGCGCAAGCTGCGAATAGCGGAGGTTGGTCTCGGTATAGGTCTTGAAGACGCCGCGCGAAAGCTGCTCCTTGTCGCTGCCGTCGGTCCAGACATATTGGCCCTTCTTGCCCATGATGATGGCGGTGCCGGTATCCTGGCAGCCCGGCAGGACCATGCCTGCCGCGATATTCGCGTTTTTGAGGAACTCGGTGGCGACGAACTTGTCGTTTTCCGATGCCTCGTTGTCTTTCAGGATATTGGCAAGCTGCTGCAGATGGGCGGGACGGAGGAGGTGAGCGATATCATGCATAGCCTCGGCGGAGATGAGAGAGAGCGCTTCGGGCTCGATCTTCAGGACCTCCTGACCGTCCACCTCGATCGTGGAGACATATTTGTCGGTCAGCTTGCGGTAAGGGGTTTCATCTTTGCCGAGAGGAAACATCTCCTGGTAGTGGAAATCTGGCATGGGGTGTTCTTATCCTGCGGAAGTTAGAGAGGGCGGTTCTGGCTTGAAAGCCATTGATATTATTTTTTGCGGAAGGCGTCGAGTGCGATTACCTCGCCCTGCTTGTCGGATGCGTCTTTTGCGCTTTCCTCTTCCGGTTTGCTTCCCTGGATCAGCTCTTCCACGGCTTCCGTCGTGCCCTGCTCCGCCGGCGCCGGGCTGAACTGCAGGCCGAATTGCACCGAGGGGTCGGCGAAAGCGGTTAGCGCCGCAAAGGGAATGGTGAGGGTCTCGCGTTTGTGATTGAAGCTTAAGTCAACGCTGAAATAATCCGGCTCCACCACCACATTCCAGAACTGGTGTTGTAGAACGATGGTCATCTCGTCCTGATAGCGCTCGGCCAGATGGGAGGGGAGGGAAATGCCCGAAAACCGGG
>SBHH01000066.1 GCA_006226265.1 Alphaproteobacteria bacterium
TTACCGCGATGCCCGCCGCAAAATCGAGATATCGTCGGCCATCGTTCCCGAACAGATACGGCCCTTCCCCCCTCTCGAAGGAAAGATCAGCGGGAGCATAGTTCGATAACAAAGCGGGAATCATTTGCTTTCTCCACGATTCGACACAACGATAACGTCAGACAAGAGGCCAGAATTTCCTTATTTCACCAGTATTCGGCCCCGGAAAGCGCGGAAGTATTGACAGCAGAGGGGGCGCTGTCAATCAAACTCTTGCATCTTCGCTTATTTTTCAGGCTTTAAGGCGATAGCCGCTCTTAATCAGGCGCCAGACGGCAAGATAGAGCACCAGATCGATGCCTGCAATGACCAGCGCACCGGTCAGGATCGAGCTATCGGAATGACCGATAAATCCATAGCGGAAGCCGTCAATCATATAGAAGAAGGGATTGACGTGGCTGATCTGGTGCCAGATGCCGGTCAGCCGGTTGATCGAATAGAATGTTCCCGAGAGGAAAGAGAGCGGCATAATGACGAAATTGGTCATGGCCGCCATATGATCGAACTTCTCCGACAGAATGCCGCCGATCATACCGAGGAGCGACAGCATCAGTCCGGCGCCGATCACGAAATAAAGGACCGCCGCCCAGGAATGGATATGGATGTCGATCAGCAGCCACATGGTGGCCCCGACGACGCAGGCGACTGTCAATCCCCGGGCAAGGCCAGACAGCGCATAGGCAAAGGTAAGTTCCGCCGCCGACAGGGGAGGCATCAGCACATCGACAATATTCCCCTGCACCTTGGAGATCAGGATGGAGGACGAGGTATTGGCGAAGGAATTCTGGATCACCGACATCATGATGAGGCCCGGCGCAAGAAATGTCGCGTAAGGAAGATCGCCGACATAGCGCCCACCCTTGCCGAAGGCGAGGGTAAAAATTGCCAGGAACAGGAGCGTCATCATCATCGGCGCGAGGATGGTCTGAAGCGGCACTTTGAGGAAGCGGCGGATTTCTTTCCACAATAATGTCCACAGGCCAAGCCAGTTGACGGGCCCGACCCGGAGGTTCTGTCCGGGCGAAAATGCGGCCCGCATGGACTGCTTGTCAGGTTCTGTCTGAATTGTCATGGCACATAGATATTGAACTTGCCGCGTCATAGCAAGCGCGAGGAAAAGCTGTCGGCCAAAAAAGTAATTTTCTGTGATCTCCGTCTGGTATCGGCGGGCGGCCTGCGCTAAAAGAAAACTCGAACTAACAACAGACAAAACCGGGAGCCTATCCGCCATGTCCGTCAAAATCCTGCATAACCCGCGCTGCAGCAAATCGCGCCAGACCCTTGCTCTGCTGGAGGAGAAGGGGATCGCACCGGAGGTTGTCCTTTACCTGACCGATACCCCCAGCAAGACGGAAATCGCTAACATACTTCAAAAGCTTGATATGTCACCCCGGGATTTGATGCGAAAAGGTGAAGCGGAATATAAAGACAATAATCTTGCCGATCCGTCGCTCGACGAGGCGGCGCTTCTGCAGGCACTCGTCGATCATCCGAAACTGATCGAGCGGCCCATCGTGCTTGCGAACGGCAAGGCGCGTATCGGCCGTCCACCAGAATCGGTCCTCGAAATCCTGTAGCGGCCTTAAATCGCCCGGCGGTTATCGCCGGGCATATCGGCCGTAATAAAATTTCCGGCTTTTCATTGCCCTTCCATGCCGATAGTATGAGCAGCAATTTCCGCCTTTTTCCTTGGGGTAGAGGCGTATAAACAACAAGAATGAGGAGATGTTCCCATGGCTGATGCCGTCATTGTATCCACAGCGAGAACCCCTATCGGCAAAGCATACCGCGGCGCCTTCAACAATACCCATGGCGCAGACCTCGGCGGACATGTGATCAAGCATGCCGTTGAACGCGCCGGCGTCGATCCGGCCGAGGTCGAGGATGTCATCTTCGGCGTCGCCAACCCCGAAGGCGCAACCGGCGGCAATATCGCCCGTCAGGCCCTGCTCCGTGCCGGCCTTCCGGTCACCAGCTCCGGCACCACGGTCAACCGCTTCTGCTCCTCCGGTCTGCAGACAATTTCCATGGCCGCCCAGCGCGTGCTGGTTGACAAGGTTCCGGTCATGGTCGCCGGCGGCATGGACAGCATCAGCCTTGTCCAGAATGAGCATATGAACCGCTTCCACGCCCAGAACGACTGGCTGCTGGCCAACAAGCCCGCGATTTACGATCCGATGCTGAAAACCGCCGAGACGGTCGCAACCCGCTATGGCATCACGCGCGAGGCCATGGACGAATACAGCCTGCAGAGCCAGATGCGGACCGCCGCCGGGCAGGAAGCCGGCCGGTTCGATCAGGAAATCGTTCCGATGACCGCAACCAAGGTGCTGGTCAACAAGGAAACCGGCGAAACGCTGGAAGAGGAAGTGACGCTGACGCAGGACGAGGGCAACCGGCCGAGCACGACGCTTGAGGGTCTTGCCTCGTTGAAGCCGGTTCTGGGTGAAGACTGCTTCATCACCGCAGGGAACGCGAGCCAGCTTTCCGACGGATCGTCCGCTTGTGTCGTCATGGACGGCAAGCTCGCCGAACAGCGCAATATCGAGCCCCTCGGCATTTACCGCGGCCTCGTCGTTGCAGGCTGCGAGCCTGACGAAATGGGTATTGGCCCGGTCTTCGCGGTTCCGAAACTGCTGGAGCGCAACGGCCTCAAGATGGATGATATCGGCCTTTGGGAATTGAACGAAGCCTTCGCCGTGCAGGTCCTCTACTGCCGCGACAAGCTTGGCATTCCGAATGAATTGATGAATGTCGACGGCGGCGCCATCTCCATCGGTCATCCCTACGGCATGTCCGGCGCCCGCATGACCGGCCATGCTCTCATTGAAGGCAAGCGCCGCGGCGTTAAATATGTTGTCGTCACCATGTGCATCGGCGGCGGCATGGGTGCCGCAGGCCTCTTCGAAGTGGCCTGATCAACAGTTCAGAATGAAAAAAGCCCGGGATGGTTCACCATCCCGGGCTTTTCTGTGACTTGATCGGAGAATAAAAAAACCCGAAACGTCAGCGCGTCGGGATCGGTTCATCTCCGGTATAATCATAGAAGCCGCGACCGGATTTACGCCCGAGCCAGCCCGCCTCGACATATTTGACGAGGAGCGGACAGGGGCGGTATTTCGTGTCGGCAAGCCCTTCATACAGCACCTGCATAATGGCAAGGCAGACATCGAGACCGATAAAGTCGGCTAGCTGCAACGGCCCCATCGGATGGTTCGCGCCTAGCCGCATTGCCGTGTCGATCGCACCGACGGATCCAACTCCTTCATAAAGGGTGTAAATTGCCTCGTTGATCATCGGCAGCAGGATGCGGTTCACAATAAAGGCCGGGAAATCCTCGGCCGGGGTGGGGGTCTTGTCGAGACGCAAGGTAAGCTCCTTGATCGTCTCGAAGGTCTGTTCATTCGTCGCGATGCCGCGGATCAGCTCGACCAGCTGCATCACCGGCACCGGGTTCATGAAATGCATCCCGATGAAGCGTTCCGGACGGTCGGTCACGGCGGCGAGGCGGGTCACGGAAATGGAGGAAGTATTGGTCGCGATAATCGCTTCCGGCTTCAAATGCGGGCCCAGGGCCGACAGGATCTGCTTTTTGATTTCCTCGTTTTCCGTTGCCGCCTCGATCACCAGATCGACCTCGGAAATATGATCGTCGGTGGTTACCGGCGTGATCCGGCTGAGAACCGCAGCAATCTCTGCTTCATCGAGAGCACCGCGGCCCACTTGCCGTTTCAGGTTTTTTTCGATCGTTTTCAAAGCCTTGCTCAGCTGTTCTTCCGAAAGGTCTTTCAGAAAAACGTCGATCCCGGCAAGCGCCATGACGTGGGCAATACCATTACCCATCTGCCCCGCGCCAATCACACTTACTTTGTTAATCATTGCCAATTCCCGAGCAAATATATGGCGCGATCATAACGCCGATAACGTCACCTGTCCAAGCCATTAAAGAGCGGCTTCCAGCTCCGGCAGGGCCTTGAACAGATCCGCCACAAGGCCATAGTCGGCAACCTGGAAAATCGGCGCCTCCTCGTCCTTGTTGATGGCAACGATGACCTTGCTGTCCTTCATGCCCGCAAGATGCTGGATCGCGCCGGAAATGCCGACGGCGATATAAAGCTGCGGAGCGACAACCTTGCCGGTCTGGCCGACCTGATAGTCATTGGGAACAAAACCCGCATCGACGGCCGCACGGCTTGCGCCAACGGCGGCGCCGAGCTTGTCGGCAATCGCTTCAAGCAGGTGGAAATTATCGCCCGACTGCATGCCACGGCCGCCGGAGATGACGATCTTGGCAGACGTAAGTTCGGGCCGCTCGGACTGCGAAAGTTCCGCACCGACGAACTTGGAAAGGCCCGCATCGGCGGCGGCAGAGGCGGCCTCGACGCTGGCGGAACCGCCGGTTGCTTCGGCTGCCGGGAAGTTGGTCGCACGCACCGTGATAACCTTCTTCGCATCGCTCGACTGCACGGTCGCCATGGCGTTGCCGGCATAGATCGGACGAACAAAAGTATCGACGGAGACCACCTCGACGATTTCCGAAATCTGTGCGACATCGAGAAGCGCAGCAACGCGCGGCAGGATGTTCTTGCCCGCAGAGGTCGCGGCCGACAGAATCGCATCGTAATTCCCGGCGAGGGAAACGAGGAGATCGGCGGCATTTTCGGCAAGCGCATCGCCATAAAGTGCATCGTCAACCAGCAGAACCTTGGCAACGCCAGAGATCTTGGCGGCCTCGTCCGCAACAGCGGAACAACCGGAACCGGCAACCAGAACATGGACATCGCCGCCAAGCTTGCCGGCCGCCGTGACGGCGTTCAGCGTGGCGGGAACGAGGGCTTCATTATCGTGATCAGCAAGTACCAGAACAGACATTAGATTACCCCCGCTTCATTTTTGAGCTTGTCAACCAGCTCGGCAACAGATTCTACAATAACGCCGGCCTGACGTTTGGCCGGTTCCTCGACTTTCAGCGTCGTGAGACGCGGTGCGATATCGACGCCGAGATCCTCCGGGGATTTTTCATCGATCGGCTTCTTTTTCGCCTTCATGATATTGGGAAGCGAGGCATAACGCGGCTCGTTCAGGCGAAGGTCGGTCGTGACAACCGTCGGCATCTTAAGCTCGATCGTCTGCAGACCGCCGTCGATCTCGCGGGTCACGGTTGCCGTGCCGTTGTCGAGATTGACCTTGGACGCAAAGGTGCCCTGCGACCAGCCGAGGAGAGCGGCGAGCATCTGGCCCGTCTGGTTGGAGTCGTCATCAATGGCCTGCTTGCCGACGATGACGAGGTCCGGCTTCTCTTCGTCAATGACCGCCTTCATCAGCTTCGCGACGCCGAGCGGCTCGACTTCCTGATCGGTCTTGACAAGAACGCCGCGGTCCGCGCCCATGGCGAGAGCGGTGCGAAGGGTCTCCTGTGCGGCCTGCGGCCCGACAGAGACGGCAACCACTTCATCGGCAACTCCGGCTTCACGAAGACGAAGCCCCTCTTCGACGGCAATTTCATCGAAAGGGTTCATGGACATTTTTACATTCGCGAGGTCTACACCAGTCTTGTCCGCTTTAACACGGATCTTAACGTTGTAGTCCACGACACGTTTAACAGCGACGAGAACTTTCATGGATCGGTAATCTCCCAAGCCAATTGCCTTTGACGCGCATCAGGGACCCGTTCCCCGAAGGCGGCAAAGAGAGGTTTCAACATTTCATTTCGGCAGCGCACAATAAATAGTCAATGACAATCTGTCAATTCACCGGAACCGACATTCATATGTCTGAAATCGGCTTCCATTTCTGCGCCCGCCGGGACCCGATTTTAACCGCAAACAGATGGTCAAGGCTACCTATTCGCGCCCGGAACCCATAAAACATCCTCTTTTCCCCTGTTGTTCAGGAACCGCCCCAAAACAAAAAGAAAATCGGACAGTCTGTTGATATAGGCGATGGCCGCCGGATTAACGCTTTCCGAATCGCTCAAAAGGACCATCTGCCGTTCCGCCCGGCGGCAGACCGTGCGGGCAAGATGAAGATAGGCCGACGCCGCGGAACCGCCCGGCAGGATAAAGGAATTGAGCGGGGAGAGTTCCGCATTCAGAAGATCGATCTCCGCCTCCAGCCGATCAACCTGCGCCTGGTCAACGCGAAGCGGCGGATATTTCGGATTTTCCGCTTCCGGCGTGCAGAGATCGGCGCCGAGATCGAAAAGATCGTTCTGGATGCGCGCGAGCATCTCATCCACCTCGCCGCCAACATGCTGACGGACAAGGCCGATCACGGCGTTGATCTCATCCACATCGCCATAGGCGGCAACGCGAAGGCTGTGTTTTGAGACCCGCGAACCATCGCCGAGAGAGGTCTGCCCCTTGTCGCCGCCCCGGGTATAGATTTTTGTGAGCTTCACCATCTATCAATGCCCGCTGCCATATATCCAGAAACCGATCAGGATCAGTACGATGGCAACCGCCTGCACAAGAATGCGAAGCCGCATGATCTTGTTCGCATATTTGCGGTTGAACTCGCCGCCCCGCGCCATGGTCAGAATTCCGAAAAGGAGAACGAGGGCAGTCGCAACAACGGCGGCAACAATTAAAAAATTAAGCATGATTACGCCCAGACTTTAATTATAAGATGGCGCCGGTTACGCTACACCGTCAACGCGGACAAGAACAGGAAAATCCATGCAGGAAAATCAGGATATTGTTATCATCGGTGGTGGCGTCATTGGCTCGTCCATCGCCTATTTTCTGAAATCATCCGCGACATCCACGGACCGGATCACGGTGATCGAAAAAGACCCGACCTATGAGTTCGGATCGACTGCCCGGTCCTGGGGTGGCGTGCGTCAGCAATTCTCCACTCCGGAAAATATCCGGATGTCCCAGTTTACCCAAGAATTCCTGGGGCGCCTTACCCAATATTTAAGTGTTGACGGCAGCCCGGTCAATGTCGGTTACCGGGAAGAGGGCTATCTGTTCCTTGCGGAAGACCGTCATATCCCGCTTCTCTACAGCAATAATACGCTTCAACGGGTGGAAGGGGTGAATGTCGCCCTGCTCGATCCCGATGATTTGGCAAAGCGCTATCCCTGGATGAATGTTGCGGATCTTGCGGGCGGCTCGTTCGGCCTTTCAGGTGAGGGCTGTCTCGATGCCTACAGTCTTAACCAGGCATTCAAGAAAAAGGCACAGTCTCTTGGTGTCACGTACCTCAAAGCGGAAGCTGCCGGGTTCGAAAAGAGCAAGGGCAGAATCTCTGCTGTCACACTTGCGAATGGGGAGAAACTCACCGCCGGGATCGTCGTTAATGCGGCGGGGCCCGCCGCTGCCAAGGTTGCCGCATGGGCCGGGATAGATCTGCGGGTGCGACCCAAAAAGCGCCTCGCTTTTTCTTTTTCGTGCCGGGAGAACATTTCCGGCTGCCCTCTTGTTGTCGATCCGTCGGGCGTGCATTTCCGCCCCGAGGGCAAACAGTTCCTCGCGGGCTGCTCTCCTGACCCTGCAAACGATCCGACCTGTGAAGATTTCGAAATCGACTATGGCTGGTTTGAGGAGCATATCTGGCCAATCCTCGCCCATCGCGTGCCCGCGTTCGAGGCGATCAAACTCGAAAATGCCTGGGCCGGGCATTATGCCTATAACCTTCTCGACCAGAATGCGATTTTGGGGCCGCATCCCGAGATTGCCAATTTCTATTTTGCGAACGGGTTTTCAGGCCACGGCCTGCAGCAGTCCCCGGCGGTCGGCCGGGCGATTTCGGAACTGGTTCTCCACGGCGGCTATCAGACCCTCGATCTTTCCCGCTTCAATTTCGAGCGGATGGTGACAGGCAAGGCCATCCTGGAGCATAATGTCGTTTAACGGAAATTCGAGAGGGGTGAGGAATGCCGGTCATCAGAGTGGATATGTTCGAAGGGCGCGATGCGAAGACCAAGCGCGAGCTGGTCAAAAGCTTCACGTCCGAAATGGCGCGCATCACCGGATGCAGCGAGGGAAGCGTTCATGTCATCATCAATAACGTGCCGAAGGAAGACTGGGGGCTGGGCGGCGATCTTGCCAGCATAAAATTTCCGGACTGACGGAGCAACGAAGAGGGACATTTGCGAAAGATTGCCGGGGTCGGACTGATTTTACGAATATGGCAGCATTTCGCCCGCCATAACTGCCTTCGTATGGCAACGGCCTTGAGTTACCAGACGTTGCTCGCCATCGTGCCGCTCGCCGCGGTCGCCTTCGCACTTTTCACGGCGATCCCCGCCTTTAACCATCTGCAGGACAAGATCACGAACTATCTGCTGGATAACCTGATCCCGTCCAAAATCTCCGCCGTCGATGAGGCGCTTCAGGGTTTCACCGTCAATGCGAGCCAACTGACCCTGGTCGGTCTTGCCGGTATCGCCGTGACCGCGCTTCTGTTGATGTCGAGCATCGAGCAGATTTTTAGCCAGATATGGCAGGTGGAGGCAACGCGCAATCCCCTGAAACGCTTCATCGCCTATCTGATCATCACCCTGATCGGGCCGATCGTCGTTGCGACCAGTCTCACGCTGTTCAACTGGCTGATCGATGTCAGTGAGGAGGCGACGGGCTTTCAGCTCACGACCGGGCTGGAGCTTTTCGGGCAGGTCGGACCGATCCTTCTGCCCTTCCTGATCCTTTTCATCCTTTATCAGATCGTTCCGGCCTGTAAGGTGCAGTGGCGCCATGCGGTGATCGGCGCCGCGACGGCGACGGCGCTCTTCCTGCTCGGGAAATATTTTTTCAAGCTCTATCTTGAATATTTTCCGTCCTACGAGATCATTTACGGCGCAATGGCGATCCTGCCGCTTTTCCTGATCTGGCTTTATGTAAGTTGGGGGATCGTGCTGTTCGGCGCCAGCATCACGGCCGTTCTCGGCCTTGAATATACCGGCGAGATGGAGAAGCGCTAGCTTCAGTCGGGCAGATGAATTGCGCCCCCTGCGTCAATTTCGAAGCCCGGATTCCAGGCCACCTCCCAGAGATGCCCGTCGAGATCTCGGAAATAACCGGAATAACCGCCCCAGAAAACATCCTCCGGCGCTTTCACGATTTCCGCACCGAGCGCCGTCACCTCCTTGAAGATCGCATCGACATCCGCCTTGCGTCGGGCATTATAGGCGAGCGTGATTCCGCTAAAACCTGATCCTTGCTCCGAAATACCGGCATCCTTTGCCAGTTCCTCGCGCGGGAAAAGGCCGAAGGCGATGGAACCGCACTGGAAGAAGGCGACGCCCGCCGCCTCCTTCACCGAGCGTTTCCAGCCCAAAGCCTCAAAAAAGGCCGTGCTTTTCTCAAGGTCCCTGACGCCAAGGGTTATGAGCGATATCCGCTGATCCATCGGGCTTAGTTCGTGCCTTCCAGAAGACGACGGGCGATGACCTGCGCCTGGATTTCCCCGGCCCCTTCAAAGATATTGAGGATACGGGCATCGCAGAGAACGCGGCTGATTGGATATTCAAGCGCAAAGCCGTTGCCGCCATGGATCTGCAGCGCGTTATCGGCGGCACTCCAGGCGACGCGGGCGCCCAATAGCTTGGCCATGCCGGCCTCCAGATCGCAGCGCCGTCCCTCATCCTTCGCGCGGGCGGAGGCATAGGTCAATTGCCGTGCCATCATGATCTCAACCGCCATCCAGGCGAGTTTGCCCGCAACGCGCGGAAACTCGATGATCGGCCGGGCGAACTGCACCCGGTCGAGCGCATAGCGAAGGCCAAGCTCCATCGCGTTCTGCGCGACGCCAAGGGCGCGGGCCGCCGTCTGGATACGGGCGCTTTCGAACGTCTGCATCAGCTGCTTGAAGCCATTGCCCTCTTCCTCACCCAGAAGATTTTCCGCCTTCACTTCGAAATTATCGAAGCCCAGCTCATATTCCTTCATGCCGCGATAGCCAAGCACCTCGATCTCGCCGCCGGTCATGCCCTCGGCGGGAAAATCCTTCTCCTCCGTCATATGCGGCTTTTCGGCGAGGAACATGGACAGGCCCTTGTAGCCCGGCTCATCCGGGTTGGTGCGGACCAGCATCGTCATGACATCGGCGCGCGCGGCATGGGTGATCCAGGTTTTGTTCCCCGTCACCTTGTAAACATCGCCATCGCGCACCGCCCGCGTCCGGAGCGACGCAAGATCGGAGCCGGTATTGGGTTCGGTGAAAACGGCGGTCGGCAGGATCTGCCCCGTCGCAATGGCCGGAAGCCATTTCTGCTTCTGCGCGTCGGTACCACCGGTCAGGATCAGCTCCGCTGCGATTTCCGACCGGGTGCCGAGAGAGCCAACCCCGATATAACCCCGCGACAGTTCCTCCGATACCACGCACATCGACATCTTGCCAAGGCCGAGGCCGTCATATTCCTCCGGCACCGTCAAACCAAAGACGCCAAGCGCGGACATCTGTTCCACCACCGGCATGGGGATCAGTTCGTCCTGCAGATGCCATTCATGGGCGAAGGGCATCACTTCTTCATTGGCGAAGCGGCGGAACTGATCGCGAATCATCGAGAAGGTCTCGTCAAGGCCCGGCTCGCCGAAGTAATCGGTATCCATGCCCCCCGCAATCAGCTCGGCAATGCGGCCCTTGACCGCCGCAGTATAGCCATGATCCATCAGGCGGGCGACTTCTTTGACCTTAAGGAAAGCCGCAACCACCTCATCGCTGACACCAAGATCGGCGGGACGGATAATCTCGCCGAGCGACATCGGAATGCCGCCCGCGATCTGGGAGAGATATTCGCTGAAACCCGCCTGCAGCATCAATTCTTCCAGTTCACCCAGCTTGCCTGTTTCCTTCAGATGCCGAGACCAGTTGAGGGTTTCGCGCATCGCCTCGACATAGGTGGCAAGCCAGGCAAGGCCGTGGGTCGCATATTGGTTGGCCTCGACCAGCTTGGCGCTGATCCGGCCGTTCTCGCCCCGCGTGATCTCCGCGACCGAGAGAATGGCCTGCTGACGCAGATCTTCCGCCGCTTCCAGCGCTTTCGCGCAAAGCCCGTCCAATCCGTCCAGCATCAGGGATGCCGACTGGTCCAATGTATCCGTCAGTGTCATTTTTATTCTTCCTTTGGCTTTTTTGGAGGCGAGATTAACCGTTTCCGGCTTCGATCGCATCCTCAATCGTCCGCATGCCCGGATATTTTGCCGAGACAAGCACCGCCATATTGCCGGGTTTATGCTGGTTGTTCATCATCTTGGTATGGGCGCGCGGAATATCATCCCAGGAGAAAACCTCTGACATGCAGGGGTCGATCCGCCGTTCCACCACCAGATTGTTGGCCTGCGCGGCCTGCTTCAGGTTGGCGAAATGGCTGCCCTGGATCCGCTTCTGGCGCATCCAGACGAAACGCGCATCCATCGTGAGGTTATAGCCCGTTGTCCCGGCGCAGAAGACGACCATGCCGCCCCGTTTCACAATATTGCAGGAAACCGGAAAGGTTTTCTCGCCCGGATGTTCAAAGACGAAATCGACGTCGTTGCCCTTGCCGGTGATGTCCCAGATAGCCTTGCCGAACTCGCGGGTCTTTTTCATGTAGTCGCCGAAGCCTTCCGAATTCACGGTCGGAAGCTGGCCCCAGCAATCGAAATCATTACGATTGAGAACGCCCTTTGCGCCCAAGGACATCACGAAATCGCGTTTGCTTTCATCGGAGATGACGCCGATGGCATTGGCGCCCGCCGTCGCGCAAATCTGCACGGCCATGGAACCGAGGCCGCCCGATGCGCCCCAGACCAGCACGTTATGACCCGGCCGGAGGATATGCGGGCGATGGCCAAACAGCATGCGGTAGGCGGTTGCCAGCGTCAGGGTATAGCAGGCGCTTTCTTCCCAGGTGAGATGTTTCGGGCGCGGCATCAGTTGGCGGTCCTGCACGCGAGCGAACTGGGCGAAAGATCCGTCCGGGGTTTCGTAGCCCCAGATCCGCTGGCTTGTCGAAAACATCGGATCGCCGCCGTTGCATTCCTCATCGTCGCCGTCATCCTGGTTGCAATGAACCACGACCTCGTCGCCGATCTTGAAGCGCTTCACCTTGTTGCCGACCGCGTAGACGACGCCGGAGGCATCGGAGCCCGCAATATGATACGGCTGCTTGTGGCTGTCGAAGGGGGAAATCGGGACGCCGAGCGCGGCCCAGACGCCATTATAGTTGACACCGGCGGCCATCACGAGGATCAGCACGTCGTGGCTGTCAAGCTCCGGCGTGTCGACCACTTCCACCTGCATCGCCGTTTCCGGCTCTCCATGGCGTTCGCGGCGGATCGCCCAGGCATACAT